>RZYD01000711.1 GCA_009930445.1 Bacteroidia bacterium
ACAGCGAATAAATTTTTACTTTAGCCTTCTGAACAAATCACCTTCCTCAGGGTTTAGTCAAACAGATGGCAGAGAAAGAAAAAATAAAGCTAAGGATTGTGGGGATGTCATACAGCCATTCCCAACATGGTGCTTATGCCCTTATTTTGGGAGAGGAAAATGGTACGCGGCGTTTGCCGATTATTATTGGCGGTTTTGAAGCTCAGGCGATTGCGCTTGAATTGGAACATATGAAACCGCAGCGGCCGCTTACCCACGACCTCTTCAGGAATTTCGCTGCTGCATTTGCGATTCGTATTGATGAAGTGATTATCGATAAATTTGTGGAAGGAGTTTTTCATGCCAAGCTCTATTGTCACGATACACACGGTAATCACCACGTTATTGATTCCCGTACCTCCGACGCTATTGCTATTGCCCTTCGTCTTGATTGTCCTTTCTATACGCATGAAGCAATTCTTGATGCGGCAGGCATTGAAATGGATGCTGAGTTTGACGTTGATTCTGAGGACTTTATTGATCAGGAACCTGAAAAAAGAGATTCCTTAAATGATAAGTCGTTACATGAGCTCCGCGATATGCTTAAAGCCGCTATTGAAAATGAAAATTATGAGTTGGCCTCAAGGATCCGTGACGAAATCAATAAACAAAAATAGCTTTCCTTA
Organism: Bacteroidia bacterium; assembly: GCA_009930445.1. Classification (GTDB taxonomy): domain Bacteria; phylum Bacteroidota; class Bacteroidia; order Bacteroidales; family BM520; genus BM520. Next base: position 666 of record RZYD01000711.1, read on the forward strand.
TGAGACGAACATGTTGCTTTACGATACTTCGGGGCATGATGATAAATTTTAGCGACATGGAGTTCCATACACCCACTAATTTTAAAAACGATTCGGTATGAAAATAAAAAAGGTATTGGGGATTCTTGTCCTTTTTAGTGTTATTATAGTTGGTACAGGTATAATCGCAGGCGCTGAAGGAAATCAACTGAAAACCGACAATTTTATTGAAGATACTCTGTTGGGTAATCCGTTGATTACCGAATCTTCGGCTGTTGCAGACGTTGAGGAAATACTGGCTGAACCGGAACAAGAAGTACCCGAAACTTCCGGACAAACACTCGCTCAGGTGCTGAATTCATTGGAACACAGCGGAGGAGTAAAATTTATCAATGTGCTGAGAGGGTTGCTGGGGCTGGCCGTCATTCTCTTTATTTGCGTCCTCTTTAGTGTAAACCGAAAGGCCATCAATTGGAGTGTGGTGGCCCGTGGTTTGATTTTCCAGGTTCTGCTGGCTTTGGGGGTGCTGTATGTCCCTTTTATCCAATCCTTCTTTGAAATTATTGGAAAGTTATTTGTGTATGTTCTGCAATCGGCCGAAGCCGGAGCAGAATTTTTGCTGGGTGGCCTCATCAACAATGAA
>RZYD01000142.1 GCA_009930445.1 Bacteroidia bacterium
CCCTTTTTTTCCTTTTCTTCCTGTTAAGTCTCTATTTTTTGTACTTTAGTCGTATTATCTGTTAAGATAATTGAATTTAATAATGCGACAGACAGACAATACAAGGTATTCATTTTAATTGAATATTGATATATTATCTGGATGTTGTATATTTATTTTTCAAAGGCATAATTCGTTTATTGTTGAATCTAATTGTATTTATGACGTAATCAAAAATGAAGAATACCTATTTCGATCTTGTTGAGCAAAGTTATTATTTCCCCCAGGAGGGATTTGATTTGCAGGATGGTTATCTTACTTTCCACGGCGTGTCGCTAAAATATCTGATTGATAAGTATGGGACACCCTTTCGCCTGTTTTATCTTCCCCGCATTGGGGATCAGATAAAAAAAGCACGAAATCTTTTTAATCGTTCCATCAAGGCCTATAATTATCAGGGCCAATACCATTTCTGTTATTGCACCAAATGCTGCCACTTCCACCATGTGGTTAGCGCAGCCTTGAAGCATAAAGTCAACCTTGAAACCTCGTCTTCTTTCGATATCGATTTGATTGAGCAACTCTATAAAAAAGGCCAGCTCGACCTCTCCACCATTCTGGTACATAACGGATACAAATCGGAAGAATATCTTACAAAAATCCTTCGTTTACAAAAAACCGGCTTTAAAAACAGCATTATTGTTCTGGATAGTCCGAAAGAACTTACCCGCCTTGAAAACGTAGTCGGGAACGGAAAAGTTGCCATTGGACTCCGAATGGCGGTAGACGAAGAGCCTCAGTCGGCTTATTACACCTCACGCCTTGGAATCCGACACACGGAGATGAGCGAATTTTACCGCAAACGTATTAAAGACAACCCCAAGGTAGAGCTGAAAATGCTTCATTTTTTCGTCGACTCAGGCATCAAAGACAGCCTCTACTACTGGGGGGAATTTCAGAAAGCCGTAAAACTTTTTATCGAACTAAAAAAACAGTGCCCGTCGCTCGACTCCCTTAACCTTGGCGGAGGCTTCCCCATCCGCAACCACCTGGGCTTTGAATACGATTATGAATACATGATACGCGAAATCGTTAAAAATATTAAAGATGCCTGCCGTGCAGATGACATTGCAGAGCCACACATTTTTACCGAATTCGGGAAATATACCGTCGGAGAAAGCGGCGCCATTGTTTTTAAAGTTATCGAACAAAAACAGCAAAATGATACCGAGCGTTGGTATATTGTAGATAACAGCCTGATGAATACCATCCCTGACGCCTGGTCAATCCATGAAAAATTCATCCTCCTGCCAGTCAATAAATGGGACAACGAATACACCCGGGTCAATATCGGGGGTATTAGCTGCGATCACTCCGATTATTATAACTCCGAAGATCTGAACCAGCAAATCATGTTACCCCGGTTTTCGGATAATGCCCGCGAACCTCTTTACCTGGGCTTCTTCCATACAGGCGCATACCAGGACTCCATCAGCGGATATGGCGGAATAAAACACTGCCTTATTCCCTCGCCCCGACACGTGATTATCGACCGGGACGAAAAAGGAAATTTTGTCGATTATGTGTTCCGAAACGAACAATCAGTTGAGCATATGCTGGATATCCTTGGATATACAGAAAAAAATTCTGAACATTAAACCATAACTTTTTTTTGCCGGTATAAAACAAAATGATTGCGAGCCGCACAATCATTACCAACTAGCGCAACCGTGGAGTTTTTATCGCAAAACACTAAAAAATGAAGAAAATGAAAAAAACGGGACCTGTGTCACGGTTTATGGCTGAACATTACCGTCACTTTAATGCAGCTACTGTTGTTGAAGCAGCTGAAGCTTATGATGCATGTTTGCAGGCCGGAAGCAAAATGATGATTACGCTCGCCGGCGCGATGAGTACTGCAGAATTAGGGCGTTCCCTTGCTGAAATGATACGTCAGGATAAAGTACACATTATTACCTGTACCGGCGCAAATTTGGAAGAAGACGTATTTAACCTCGTGGCACACAATTACTATAAGCGAGTACCCCACTACCGCGACCTCTCCCCGTCGGACGAAAAAGAACTCCTCGAAAACCACTTCAACCGGGTGACAGATACCTGCATTCCGGAGGAAGAGGCCATGAGAGCCATTGAAGACCATCTGGTAAAAGGTTGGACGGCTGCAGCACATTCCGGCCAGCGGTTTTTTCCCCATGAATTCTTCTATCAGATACTCCGCAGCCGCGAACTGGAACCGGATTTCCAAATCGACCCCGCAAACTCCTGGCTCCTGGCTGCCTGTGAGAAAAATATCCCCATCATCGTTCCGGGATGGGAAGATTCCACCTGCGGCAATTTCTTTGCTTCCCATTGCATCGAAGGCCTCTTCACCCCGCAAATCCTCAAAGGTGGAATTGAATATATGATGATGCTCGCCGACTGGTACCAAAAAAACAGTCAAAAAGGTGTTGGTTTCTTCCAGATCGGAGGTGGAATTGCAGGTGATTTTCCCATTTGCGTGGTACCCATGCTCCATCAGGATCTGCAACTGGAAAATATCCCGGCCTGGGCTTATTTCTGCCAGATATCCGACTCCACAACAAGCTATGGATCATATTCAGGTGCCATTCCCAACGAAAAAATTACCTGGGGAAAACTGGAACCCGATACGCCAAAATTCGTTATCGAATCAGATGCCACTCTTGTTGCCCCGTTAATTTTTGCCTGGCTGCTGAACTGGTAAAACAGAACTCCTGTAGTATTGATGCAGGTTACACTTTTTTCTTTCCCCGTTGACTGCCGGAGCCATCCGGTGGGATTGTGTATTTTTGTTGAATATAAATTCCGAACTATGGATGCGATACCTTATAACCTTTTAAAAGCCGACTTCCTGAAACGTTGCACCGAACAATTTTCCGCAGCAGAACAGGAAAAGATACACCAGGCACTGGAATTTGCACAGGCACAATCCGAAGGAAAATACAGCGGTTCCGGTGAACCCGCCTTTCAGCATTCAGTAGCTGTAGCCGCAATTGTCGCATTCGACCTCAACCTCGATGGAGAAAGTGTAACGGCCACATTGCTCCACAACCTTAAACCCGACGAACTACTTCGTAATACCTTCAACGATTCCATTTTTTCGCTCGTAGTTGGGTTGCAAAAAATAATTGAAATGGATACCCATACGGTTTCTGTAAACGCCGACAGTTTCAGAAACCTGGTCATCACGCTTGCCGGCGACCTGCGCGTTGTTTTGATAAAAATCGCCGATCAACTCGATATCATGCGAAAGCTGGAAGACGTAAACCATGAAATCGTTCATAAATTCTGTATCGAAACCCGTCACCTCTATGCACCGCTGGCTCATCGCCTGGGGCTGTATACCATCAACTCTGAACTCAACTCCCTGGTAATCAAATATCTCGAACCTGAAGCATACAACCAAATCGAGGCACACCTGGAATCGACAAAAGGAATCCGCGATACCTATATCGAAGATTTTATCCGTCCGTTAAAAAAAATACTGAACGCCAATGGGTTGGATTTTAAAATAAAAGGGAGGACAAAATCCATCTATTCCATTTGGAATAAAACCATAAACAAAGGAATAACCCTTGATGAAGTCTACGACCTTTTTGCCATTCGGATCATTCTTTCCTCACCGATTCAGTCAGAAAAGGCCGACTGCTGGCAAGTGTATTCGTTGATTACAGAAAAATACCCCCCCAATCCTGAACGCCTTCGCGACTGGATATCCATACCCAAAAAATCAGGTTATGAATCGTTGCATACCACGGTACTTGGCCCAGGAAATCATTGGATTGAAGTACAAATCCGAACAGAACGAATGGACAGGGTTGCGGAATACGGATTAGCCTCCCACTGGAAATATAAAGGCGGCACCGAAACCGGAAAACTCGAAAAATGGCTCGCTGATATCCGGGCAGTATTGGAAAATGATACCTTATCGATTGCCGATGTACTCGACGCCCTGCAAACTGAATCAATTGAAGAAGAGGTATTTGTATTTACACCCGCAGGTGATTTAAAACGCCTTAGAAAAGGAGCTACATTGCTCGACTTTGCCTACAGCATCCATTCTGAAGTGGGCGATCATTGTGTTAGTGGTTTTATTAATGGTAAAAAAGCGGGGATCCGACAAAAGCTAAAAAGTGGCGATCGTATACAGATCGAAACGGCCAAAAACCAACGGCCAAAAGCCGACTGGCTGCACTTTGTGGTGACGGGCAAAGCCAGGCTTAAAATCAGAACCTCTCTGAATGAGGAGATAACGCGCGAAGCCGAAAAAGGAAAAGAAATCATTAAACGAAAATTAAAAAACTGGAAACTTGAGTTTAATAACGAAACCATCAATATGATGGTGCGTAGGTTAGGATACAAATTCGGCAAGGATTTATATTACGATATCGCTACCGGTAAACTTGAACCCTTACGGATTAAAGCCATCCTGACAAAACCACCTCACGATTCAGCGCAGCCTGAATCACCGGCAGCACCCATAAAACCATTAAACCCCAGCTTTGATTCCGGAGATACCCTGATTATTTACGAAAATATGTCCAATGTAAATTATCAGATGGCCCGTTGTTGTAATCCGGTGTTTGGCGATAAAATATTCGGCTTTATTACCATTAATCAGGGCATAAAAATTCATCGTAACCATTGCCCAAATGCAAAACAACTAAAAGAACGATATCCCTACCGCGTTGTAAATGCCCAATGGAACCGGCAGGAAAATACCAGTGCTTTCGTCGTCACGTTGCGCATTTCAGGTGCGGATGAGTTGGGTATGGCGCACCGGATTACGCAAATCATCACCACAGAATTTCAAATGGAGATGCAGGAAATAAAATTCAACTCTGCCAGCGGACGTTTCCATGGGGAGGTAAAAGTTTGGGTTAAAAACCTTGACCATCTCGCGCGCCTGATTGAAAATCTAAAAAAAATCAAAGGAATTCTCAACGTTTCCCGTGTGGGAGAAAGGTAACTGTGCCGAACGCCCCATGATAAAAAAACATTATTGAAGCGTTTCCTGCAGCAAAGTAAGGACTTGACGAAGGACTTCCCTTCGATCGGATTTCATAAACTGATTCACAGGAAATTCCTTTAAATAAACCACCTGTTTTGCAATGGGGACTGTTTTTTTATTTTCTTTAAAATAAGATAACAGCTCCTTCGGCAACCCGGCCTCCGATTCGCCTTCCAGCACTAAAACAGCCCGCTGGCCCAGTACCGGGTCAGGAAAACCCACTAACATAACCCGCCTTCGCAGCTTTTCGGCAAGCTCCTTTTCAACCATTTCAGGGTAAATTTTAATGCCTCCGCTATTTATCACAAAATCGGCCCTTCCATGAATCTGAAAGGTCCCGTCGGGCATTACTGTTGCCCGATCGGTTGTATAAACAACACCGGAAGAGACCATCGGGGCATTGATGATCAAACAGCTATGCGCATTTAAAGAAACATCCACCCCCGGAAGAGGTACAAACCCTTTATCCGGATTTGTGCCATTGAGGCGTTGAACGGCGATATGCGAGCAAGTCTCCGTCATTCCATAGGTAGCATACACATCGCCCGGAAACCAATGCAAGCGCTCCTGTAACAAATAATCAACCGGACTCCCTCCGAGGAGTAATCTTTTGATCGTGTCAAATTTTTTTTTGTGATTAAGTAAGCCTGAAACCTGAAACGGAACCATAGCCGCCAAATGGACAGGCACCTCCGGGACCTGCGGCAGGGAAGCAGGGGGCACGGTAATCAGGTTTAACCCCTGCACTATCGCCCTAACTACCATCATCTTTCCGGCAATATAATTTGTAGACAAACAAAGTAACGCGTTATCTCCATTTTGCAACTGAAAAAAATGAGCGGTTTGCCTTGCCGAGTTCACCATGTGTGTTTTCAGTAACCGAAACTGTCGGGGGTGTGCCGTACTTCCCGAAGTTTGCTGCGCAATTCGGTCACTATCATCATACCATGCCAAAAGGAAGGTATACAAATCTTTCTCCCATGCAGGTGTTTCTGCCTTTCGGATCCTTTTTTCAGCCCAACTCCTGATTTCGCGCGTGGAGTAACCTATGCCGTTTATAGTAATCATAACGATAAGGGTTGTATTTGCTGCTCCATCCATTTCTGGTCAGGATTATAATACAGCGCGTCGTTTCGCAGTTCCAGGGGCGAACCCACATTATTGGTATAGAGATTTCCCAGTCCCAGCCCCTGAGGCAGTAACGTATCTTTTGTGGCTACCCATTGTACAATGGCATTCAGTCCAACATCGGATTCCAGTGCAGAAGTGGCCCACCATCCAATATTTTTGGATGAAGCCAGGGCAATCCATTTTTCACACGCGGCA
>RZYD01000712.1 GCA_009930445.1 Bacteroidia bacterium
GTAGAACCTGATTGAGTTATATCTCCGTCTATATGTAGAGAACCACCATTATCTGTATAAACGAAAGGATTAGTTCCATCTGGTTGGTAGAGTTTAGTAATAACTGCTTTATCAATTCCATTTAATGTAGCACTAACACTATTAAAAGAAACATCATCAGTAGTAGCTAAATCTTGATTGATCTCATCTAGATTTGTTTTATTTGAATGTGTATGTCTAGCACTTGTATTAGCACTAACATCTGTATTAGCACTAACCCTTGCCTCTGTATAGTAAAGGTTTGTTCCCTCAGTTAAGTTTGTAGTTGTTTTTAATCCAAATGCTGTATCAAATCTATCCTGTGTATAATATAAATTAGTTCCTTCTGTTAAATCTCCAGTATCAAAAGTAGATATATTAGTTATATATCCTGTATTATTATTTAATAAAGATATATTATCTCCTGATTGTAATGAACTATCAGCTAAATCTAAACTTTCATTTACACTTGTATCTAATTTGGTTTCATCTATACTACCAGCTTTTAAACTAGCTGTTATTTGTTGACCAGTTAAAGTAAAGTCTATTTCACTTGAATCTAAAACAGTAACAGCATTATGTCTAGCACCAGTATTTGCATTAACATCTGTATTAGCACTAACACGAGTTTCTGTATAATATAAATTAGAAAGACCTTCAGATAAATCATCTGTATCTTTTGTGGCTAATCTTGTGTCAAATCTATCTTCTGTATAGTATAAGTTTGTACCCTCAGTTAAATCTCCTGTATCTTTTAATCCAAAGGCAGTATCAAATCTTGCTTGTGTATAATATAAGTTAATACCTTCACTTAAATCACCTGTGTCTTTAGTAGCTAGGGCAGTATCAAAATAAGTATCAAAGTCTGCAGTATCAAATTTTGTTGTATCTAAATTAGTTACTTTGTAATCTAATGAATTTGCATTAGCAGAGCTATCTATACCTACCTTTTCTTGTAGCTTTTCTACAGCATCATTTATATCATTATGTAGTGTAGGGTGGGTATTTCTTACATCTGTATCATTAGTTACATTATCAAATGAGTCTAATGAAGTTGGAAAATTTATTGCCATATTATTGCCATTTAGTTGTTATTTTATTTCTCTCCGTGTATTTTTGTTTTTCTTCTATGTTAGTACCTCCAAATTTATAACCAAAAGAGCCAAATTTGACATTTCTTGAACCAAAAAGCCAAGATTTTGTGAAAACTTGTCTTAATTTGTTCCAACTTGAATTTATTTTGTCTCTATTTATAAACATATTTT
>RZYD01000143.1 GCA_009930445.1 Bacteroidia bacterium
TCGTGACTGTAACCTGTTGTTCAGGGTTTAAAACCAGAGCTGCCGGTTTCCATTGCCATGTGAAGTTTCCGGTACCTCCTGTTGCATTCCCCTGCAACAATGTGGAGGTTCCGTAAAAAATTTCCTGATCCTCGCCGGCATTTGCTACAGGAGGTTCATGCACGGTAACTGTTGCCGAAGCGCTGCTTTGATTGTACCCATCCGATACATCCACCGCGTACACCGTAGTTTCTGTGGGTGTCACGACCGGGTTGGCCTGGAATGATGTGAATCCTTCAGGGTCGGATGCCCACTCGTAGGTGTAATAGCCTGATCCTCCCGTAGGGGTAGCTTGTAATTGAACACTTTCTTCGGCGCAAATTGTGTTTGGTGTAGCCATGGCAGTAACCGATAAAGGGCCTCCGCTTACATAAACATGCATTTGATCTGAACTTATACAGCCCCAGTTTGCATCTGTTGCCGTAAGTGTAAACATAACGGTTTGCTCTAAATTTACAGTAGTGGGGTCAGAAATGAAGGGGTTTATTACTTTTTCAGCAGGGCTCCATTGAAATGTGTAAACTCCGCTGCCTCCGGTGACCATGCCCTCCAGCTGCGTATAGGTCCCAAATGAAATAACCTGATCCTCGCCTGCATCTGTGATGGGGGCATCGTAGAAACTTAGGTCCAGACTGTCGCTGTCAGGCGGACAGGCCACGTTGGCCGCGGCTGTGAGCATCAGCACTACCGATCCGGTGAGGATATCTTCCGCTGAAGGATAGTACAGTGTACTGAATTGGGTTGGGTCGGCAAAAGTGCCGGAACCCGAAGTCGACCATGTCGCCTGCGTGGTATTTTCAACCATTCCTTCTGCCGGAAAGGGTGTCCCTTCACAAATTTGTGCGTCATTTCCGGCATTCGCCACGGGAGGAGGAATTAGAAAAATGGTCATAGCATCCTGTGTGCTTCCCTGACAGGGGGGGTGCGCGGTTCCGGTAAAGGTTAGTATCGCACTTCCTTGTGCAATGTCCTGATTACCGGGTGTATAGGTTGTAATTTGTGCTGCGGTATCTGTAAATATCCCGTCACCGGAAGTACTCCATTGTACCGATGAAGTATGGGATGAATATCCCGAAAGGAGAACGATTGTCCCGGCACAAAGTGTTTGGTCGTACCCTGCAAATACTTCCGGGAGCTTTTGCAATACGATTGTCAGGCTGTCGGAAGCAGGAAGAGTACAGGGGGCCGCCGGCAATGCGGTCAGGGTAAGTACGGCCATTCCATTTAATATATCATCAGGCCCCGGAAAGTATTCTGCGTTCAATTGCGAACTGTTTTCAAAAGTACCATCCCCCGACGAACTCCATGCCAAAGAAGTAAAATGATTTGCTGTGGCAGTTAAAAGACAGGTGGCGTTTTCACACAGAACCTGATTTTCCCCGGTGTTACATTCCGGACCGGGATAAAGCGTGAGTAGGGCATTGTCGTAAGCAACCCCACAGGGAGGGTTTCCTGTCACTTCCAGGGTGAGTGTTACGAGGGTTTCTTCTGCTGTGCTCCCTGTTGAATAAACCGGAGATAATAGAGTCGGGTCTGAAAAACTGCCTGATCCATTGGTAGTCCATAAAACAGAGGCATAGTGTTGTGCCTGACCATTCAGTTGAACAATGCTCTCCTCACAGGAGAAGGTATCTTCGCCGGCATTTGCCGATGGAGGAGGCAGAATGACGAGATGCAGGGAGTCGAGGTGTGTCAATTCGCAGGGAGGCAAGGCTTCGCCAAGCAGGAAAAGGGTGGCTTCTCCATTGGCAATGTCGTTTTCTCCCGGAGTATAGATTGCATTGGGGCTGTGCGGAAAATTGAACGTTCCGTTACCGGAGGTTGACCAGGTGATCGCCGAAGTATATGTGCGGGTTGCATTGCAGTGATAATTCATGGAAACACAAAGCACTCCGTCGCTGCCTGCATCCACAACCGGATGAGGAATGGCGTAAATTATGGTTTGATCGCTGGCCGTATAGGTGTTATCGGTCACTACTACCGTGAAAATAGTTGTATCATTTATTTGAACCATCGGTTCCTGGAGGGTGGAGGAAAAGCCCGGTGGTTCAGATGTCCAGGAATAAGAATAGTTTCCGCTGCCGCCATAAGCGTCGGCATGGAGTTGTGTAGAGTCGCCTGCACACATCTTTTCCGGCACGCCGTAGGCAAAAACAAAGAATCCACCTCCCGATATATTTGTAACGCCCGACATGCCTTCGGGGATGAATACATCGCCGGGTGTAGGATAATCGGGGTTGAGTTGTACCGCCGCCAGCACTTCCGTTTGCAGAACGTTGGAATAAAGTTTCCATTGAATCGGCTCCTCATAAGCGAAACCATCTTTCACACCGGTGATGGCATCATCGCCATAAGCAAATAATACAGTGCCCCCTGAAGCCGGCCAGGCAATAGCTCCACCACATTTTATGGTGCCGTTATCATCAAAAAAAACACCGATATAATCACCTGGCGCGATAGGGTTACTGTTGATCATGGGCCAGGCACTTTCGGGAATTGCAAAGATGTGGCTCGAGGGTGTAATGGTGAATTCCCATCCGGGAGGAAGGCTCTGCGAAAGGGCGTTGCTTCCTATATATACTAAAAGAAAAAAAAGAAGCCTTGTTTTATGTTGGCGTATTATATTATGATGCATGAATAATATTTATAATTTTGTAATCCTTTAATTCCATAAGCAAATATACTAAATAATGAGCGTACAAGATTTTCAAAAAGCAATTTTGCAAGGTATTCCTACTGATCTTCCTACCGTGAAATCATACGATACGGCGATTAATCATGCACCGAAGAGAAAAGATATTCTGAATACAAAAGAAAAACAACTGGCCTTACGAAATGCCCTTCGGTATTTTCCTGAAAGGCATCATTCGGTGTTGGCGAAAGAGTTTCTTGAAGAATTGGAATGCTATGGCAGAATTTATATGTATCGTTTTCGTCCGGAGTATTCTATTAAAGCCAGGCATATCAACGATTTTCCTCATCAGTCGAAACAAGCTGCTGCTATAATGCTGATGATTAGCAATAATCTTGATTATGCTGTGGCTCAGCATCCGCATGAACTTATTACCTATGGAGGAAATGGTGCTGTTTTTCAAAACTGGGCGCAGTACCTGCTCACAATGCAAATGCTGGCTACCATGACCGACGACCAAACGCTGGTTATGTATTCTGGCCATCCGATGGGCCTCTTTCCTTCACATAAGGATGCTCCCCGATGCGTTGTTACCAATGGAATGGTAGTTCCAAACTATTCGTCACGTGATGATTATGAGCGTTTTAATGCGCTTGGTGTTTCTCAGTATGGTCAGATGACCGCTGGGTCGTATATGTATATTGGCCCTCAGGGTATTGTACACGGAACCACAATTACAGTGATGAATGCAGCACGTATGCATGGCGATGGTACGGTAGCCGGAAAGGTTTTTGTGAGTTCCGGACTAGGGGGGATGTCGGGGGCCCAGGCCAAAGCTGCCGTTATTGCAGGAATGATCGGTGTTGTGGCTGAAATCAATCCGAAAGCAGTGAAGGTGCGTCATGAACAGGGCTGGGTCGATGAGGTGTTTACTGATCTCGATGCTCTGCTTGTTCGTTTAGCACAGGCACGAAAAACGAAAGAAGCTGTCTCCCTCGCCTATCAAGGCAATGTGGTTGATCTGTGGGAAAAATTCGCCGATGCCGGCGTAAAAATTGATTTGGGATCGGATCAGACTTCTCTGCATAATCCATTTTCCGGGGGGTATTATCCGGTTGGATATACGCTGGACGAATCCAACCGGATGATGGCTGAAGAACCGGAAAAATTTCGTCAGGTTGTTTTTGAATCGCTCCAACGCCACGTAAAAGCAGTAAACAGGCTTGCGAAATCAGGCATGTATTTTTGGGATTATGGCAATGCTTTCCTTTTGGAGGCCTCCCGTGCCGGAGCCGATGTTTTGAATGAGGCCGGTGGCTTTATTTATCCCAGTTATGTGCAGGATATCATGGGGCCCTTGTTCTTTGATTTTGGTTTTGGCCCGTTTCGTTGGGTTTGTACTTCCGGAAGTCCGGAGGATCTGGCTGTATCTGATCGTATTGCAGCAGAAGTTTTGGAAGAAATTGCGGCTTCTTCCCCCCAAAGTATTCAGCTGCAAATGCAGGACAATATCCACTGGATACGGGAGGCAGGAAAAAATAACCTCGTGGTTGGTTCACAGGCCAGAATTTTGTATGCCGATTGCGAAGGCAGGGTAAAAATTGCGCTGGCTTTTAATCAGGCTATAAACGAGGGAACTATTTCTGCGCCTATTGTACTCGGCCGTGATCATCATGATGTTTCCGGTACCGATTCACCGTATCGTGAAACCTCCAATATTTACGATGGCTCTCAGTATACTGCCGATATGGCAGTGCAGAATGTGATTGGGGATGCCTTCCGTGGTGCTACTTGGGTTTCGTTACATAATGGCGGTGGCGTTGGCTGGGGTGAAGTGATAAACGGTGGCTTTGGGATGCTCCTCGATGGCTCAGCCGATGCGGCCCGCCGGGTTCAGATGATGCTCCATTGGGATGTAAATAACGGGATTTCCCGTCGTAACTGGGCCCGAAATAAAAATGCAGTGGAGGCCATGAAAAGAGCCATGCTGGAAGAACCCCGTTTACGCGTGAATATCCCTAACTTTGTGGACGATGCACTCTTGAACAACTTGTTGGATTGATATTCTGTTTTACTGTTTTCCGTTAAAATTTTCGTGATTTTTCTCTTTTGATGGGGTTTGTCGCGACTTTGCCACCACTAACCCCATCCATATCCATCAAAATCTGTGTTGCTGTTATTTCGGACGAAGTGAGGACTCTCAGATCAGGAGTATGGAAAAATTCAATTTTTCCCGGACAAAAATGATTCGTTTATAAAATATTTATGGCCGTATCCCTTTTCTGTGTCCGGCCATTTTTGTATTTCGCTTTATCCTGGAATAGGTTTCGCATTGATTCAGGCCATAAAAAAAGGGGCAGCCTCCCGGCTAGCCTCTCCATTACCTAATCCCTCAACCAAAATGAAACATCGCAGTACATCGATGTACTGCAATAGAATATGCCACAAAGATCGTAATTAATTTTACATTTCCAACCCCTAATGTAAAAAAAATTACTTTTTTTCACATTTTTAGCCATAAAACAAATCTTAACTTTTTCTATACATTAGAGAAGGTAAGCCTTTCCCGAATATTTTTAGAGAATTTTTCCGGGTAATTTTTTTTCGTTTTGGGAACCCTTCTGATTTTTAGTTTGTCTATTAATAATGTATCGATTTTGTTCTTTTTGGTATGATTTATGTAAAGTAGTGTGGTTAAAAAATTTAATGGATATGAAAAAAAACTTACTCGTATTTACTTTTTTAGTATTTCTGATCTCTGGCGCAGAGGCACAGAGTTTTTCGTTTTTTGATCACAACAGCAATCCGATCGCTAATGGCGCTATGCTGGAAGTTTTGGATCTTCCTTCTGCCAGCGAAATTGTTTTTGAAATGAATATTCAGAATTCAAGCGGTTCTGAAAAAATTGTTATGGCGAAGAAAAATTATATCGATGTGCTTGCGGATACCTATAATATGTTTTGCTGGGGGATGTGTTTTGGTCCCGATGTTTTTGTCTCCACTACTGTTGATACTTTAGCTGCGGGGGAAATAACTTATGATGGATTTTTTTCGGGTCATTATCTTCCAAACACCATTGAAGGTTACTCCATTATACAATATGTGTTTTTTGATAAGAATAATCCGAATGACTCAGCCTATGTAAATGTGAAATTTATTGCTGGTTTTACGGGTGTTTCCGATTCTGAAAACCCCTATTATGTATCAGGGGTCTATCCAAACCCGGCGGTTTCTGTTGCACGACTTGACTATGATTTAAATTCGGTAAACGAGGCTGTTGTTTTTATTAATGACTTAACCGGAACAAGGGTAAAAGAGGTGATTCTGGATCATTCTAGCGGATCAGTTTTTATTGACTTATCTGGTCTTCGCAGAGGGGTTTACTTTGTTACCGTGGTAATCGATGGAGTTGCGGTAAAAACTGAAAAGTTAGTGGTTAAGTAATTGTCATAATTGAAAGGTGGGATTTTGGTTTCTTGGTAGAAAAGGCTTTCATTTCGATGGAAGTCTTTTCTTTTTTTATAGCAAACAGGAGGAAAACCATCCTGTTTTCCTCCTGTTCGAATACAAAGTGAATTATTAAATAAATGCTTCGCGGAAGCACTCTGCATAATCATTTTTTTCCCAGCCAAAGAAGGTAACCTTTTTAAAGTATCGTTCTTCGTTTGC
>RZYD01000713.1 GCA_009930445.1 Bacteroidia bacterium
TTTTTGAGTATAAATTGACGGTGGATGAGTATTTGGAGTTGGTTGATTTGACGGGAAGGCGTTTGGCGGCGGGTAAAAAGGGGCAAATTGATGCAAAACTGTTGCCGATTTTGGAATCGATGCAGATTGATGCGGAAAACTGGCTGAATACGGTCGAAAAGTATGGTCGTTTATTCTATCGGGTGTCGGGCCGGCTGGAAAAGATTGCGGAAAGTGCCAAAAAGGCGGGACGAAAGTGGCTGTGCGGTCTTTCAGCCAGTTTGGGCGCGTTTAAGCCGCTCGAATCGACGGCGTAGAGCTGTTTTCGGGAAAAAGGGGTGGATTTTACGTTGTTTTTGACTTTGAAGGGGGCGGGTGTGTCAAAAAATGGCCGAAAAGCGGTCAAGAAGCTGAAATTCTGGGATTCGGCGAAGTTTAGGGGTGCGTATCTTGTATTTCTATAGAAATGAGAAAGGTTTCCGTTTTTATGAGCATATATAATGTCTGTCTTTGTTTACTCTTACTGAATTTGAGCAATGGCAGTACCTAATTGAAGAGGTCGGTCGGGGAAAATAATATTAATGCATACAAAGGAGGCATAAATTACGCAAAAATAACCTGTCCCTATGCACCATTATTGTTCTGTAATGTAAGAGATAGTGTAAGAGATAGGAATTGCAAATGGATCCGCTATATAATAGTTTACTGACATGAGTAAGTGGACGAAAATTCTGGATCTAGTTTTGCGCGGAACAAATGATGCAAGCATATCTTTTGACGATTTATGTGGTCTTTTAGAGCGTATGGGATTTGATAGACGAGTCAGAGGTAGCCATAATATATTTCGCAAAGAGGGCGTGCGGGAAATGCCAAACCTACAACGAAGCGGAGCAAAAGCTAAATCTTACCAAGTTCGTCAAGTTCGTGATATCATTGTCAAAAATAGACTGGGAGAGGAAATCTAATGGATAAATACGAGGTTATTATATTCTGGAGTGATATTGATTCTGTTTATATTGCCGAAATTCCCGAACTGCCCGGCTGTATGGCAGATGGCCCAACGCGAGAGCAAGCCCTTGCCAATGCAAATGATGCTATACGCTTATGGCTGGATACGGCGAAAGAATTTGGAGATCAAATTCCCGAGCCTAAGGGACATCGATTAGTCTTTGCATAACTCGATGATACAGAACACAGGACCATAGGAATAATGTCGCCGTAAAGCCTGTATTATGTTGTTGCGCATATCATTGCACAAGCACAACGTACAGCCTCCGGCACAGATCCGGACGTGCGCTACTAA
>RZYD01000144.1 GCA_009930445.1 Bacteroidia bacterium
ATGAGGAAACATATCCACAGGCTGAACCTTATCCACCCGGTAAACAGAATCCATCAGCGCAATATCACGAGCCTGGGTTGCCGGGTTGCAACTTACATACACAATACGTTGTGGTGCCGCAGTAAGAATCTGTTCCACAACTTTTGCATGCATGCCTGCACGAGGAGGATCAGTAATGATAACATCCGGAGCACCCATGCTGAGGATGAAATCCGCATTCAATACTTTGGCCATATCTCCGGAAAAAAAACGGGTATTAGTAATCCCATTGCGTGTTGAATTTGTCACTGCATCATTAATAGCAGACTCCACATATTCAATTCCCAACACTTCTTTTGCCTCCCGGGCCAAAAAATTCGCAATGGTACCCGTGCCCGTGTAAAGGTCATATACCCTTTCCTTACCCGTCAAGGCAGCAAAACTTCGCGTTGTGCGATATAATTCCAGCGCCTGATGGCGATTCGTTTGATAAAAAGACTTCGGGCCAACCTTAAACGATAAACCGTCCATGGTTTCGATCATGTGATCTTTTCCCGAAAACAGATGCACTTCAAGATCAGAGATATCGTCGTTTCCTTTTGGATTTATGGCGTACATCAACGAAGTTATGGCCGGAAATTGTACTTTAACCTTTTCCATTATCGACTCCAGGAGCGCGGGTTGTTCGGATTGGACAATCAGAATCACCATCAGATCCCCTTCCGAAGAATCGCGAATAATAAGATTACGCAGGTAGCCTTGCTGTTTTTTTACATTATAGAAAGTAATACCGGTTTCTATCGCAAAATCCCGAATAAAGTTTCGAATGGCATTTGATGGATCAGGCTGTAAATAACAATGATCAATATCAACAATCCGATCGAAAAGGCCGGGTAAATGAAAGCCCAAACCATTGAGATTTCGTTCATTCATTTCGTTTTTATCGAATTTTTCACCGGTCATCCATTTAAAATCCGAAAAGGTAAATTCCAGTTTATTGCGGTAGAAGATAGTTTTTGGGGAGGCCAAAATCGGGAATGGTTCAGGAAAGGCAAATTTTCCAATTCTGGAAAATTGATCAAAGACCTGTTTTTGTTTAAATTGCAACTGATCTGCATACGAAAGATGTTGCCATTTGCATCCCCCGCATAATCCGTAATGGCTGCAGAAAGGCTCCACACGCAGGGCTGAGAACGCATGGTACTTTACCACTTTACCCTCGTAATGCTGTTGTTTTTTTCGGGTAACCTGAATATCCACCAGATCACCGGGTGCAGCCCAGGGAACAAAAACCACGCGATTTTCGAACCGGGCAATCGCTTTACCTTCTGCGCCTACATCGCTAATTTCAACTTTCTCCAGTAAAGGGAGGGGTGCTCTTCTGCGCATTCGTCTGTTTTTTTATACGGTTATAAAAATGTTGTGGATCGCCTTTATGCCCAAATCCAACTTTTAATCCAAGCCCAATAATAACCGCTTCAAGATTTTTTACGGTATCTTCTATTTCCTGATCTAGGCCGGGTTTATTTTCATACAATAGATAATCTTCCCGGTATTTGAGCGGAGTAAGATTGGGCATAATTACATTGGCACCGGCGAGCATGGCTTTTTCCCTACCCCCTTTATACAAGGTTTGCATCGCGGTTGTGGCGGCCATATTGGCATCATTCACCAAAAGGCGTAAAACCGCAATCATCTTAATAGAAAGCCAGAAACGCTCTTCTTCAGGAAGGAGTAAGTGCCGATACGGATATAAGGGAGTAGCATGGTGTTCGATATACGGGCCCATACCGAACATATCAATATCCATTTCCTTAAAAAATATCAAGTCATCAGCCAGATCTTCCAAGGTTTGAAAAGGCAAGCCGATCATGACACCAGTACCCACCTGATAACCGGTTTTTTGCAGAACTGTAAGTGCTTCAACCCTTTTTTTATAGGAATGCAGGCGATCGTTTGGATGAATTTTATGGTATAAGTCAGGATTTGAACTCTCAATACGCAACAGGTAACGGGTTGCCCCGTGGTCATGCCATTTACGAAATGTATCTTCTGATTGTTCACCCAATGAAAGCGTTACAGCAATTGAACTATTTGACTCCCGGTTAATGCAGTCCAGCACCCGGGTTATGCTATTGACAAAAGCCGGATTACTTCGTTCACCCGCCTGAATAACCATGGAGGCGAACCGGTTTTCGACGGCATACCGGGTAGCAGAACGCACCTCCTCCAGTGTCATCTCATAGCGATGAAGGTCTTTACGGGCACAGCGAACACCACAGTAATAGCAATTTTTAGCACATCGATTCGAATACTCAAGCAAACCTCTCAGATAGACTTCGTCACCCAGCGTCCGGCGTTTTATTTCCAGTGCTTTATCAAAAAGAGGCTGCGCCTCCTCCACCGGTGTGCGAAGTAACTCCACGAGCTCATCTCTGGAAAATTTTTTTTTATTCAGATCCATCAAAACAACCTCCTTAACTGATTACCAGATCGAAGCGCGTCTATCTTCCCGATAAAACATCCGATCACCTTCTTTCACATCAAAGGCTTCATAAAACCCTGGGATATTGGGCAATGCTCCGTTTACCCGGTATTCGCCCAGCGAATGTTCATCGATTTTGGTCCGACGAATAATCTCCTCATCGCGGATATTTTGCCCCCAGACATGCGCATAGGCCAGGAAAAAACGTTGCTCAGGAGTAAAGCCTTCGATTGTTTCTTTTGCATTCTCCTGTGCAAGTTTCAAGGCATGAAAAGCGATATTCAATCCCCCCTGATCTGCGATATTTTCTCCCAGCGTAAGCTTCCCGTTTGCATGTAAAGAATCCAGAACCACAAATGCGTTAAACTGATCGACAAGCAATTGCGTTCGCGCCTCAAACTGTTCGGCATCCTTTTCGGTCCACCATTCATTAAGATTCCCCTCTTTGTCGTATTTTCTTCCCTGGTCGTCGAACCCGTGGGTCATTTCATGGCCAATTACGACACCAATAGCCCCATAATTCACTGCATCATCAGCATCCAGAAAGAAAAACGGGGGCTGTAAGATTGCAGCCGGAAAGACAATTTCATTTCCATTAGGACTATAATAGGCATTCACCATTTGGGGCGGCATGTGCCATTCGTCCTTATCTACCGGACGATTAATTTTGTCGGCCATGTATTTGCGATCAAACCGACGGGCCGCGATAACATTTTCAATATAAGATCCGGAAGTAATCTCCAGTCCGCTGTAATCGCGCCATTTATCAGGATAGCCTACTTTAACACGCATTGCATCAAGTTTTTCCAGTGCCAGGAGTTTGGTCTCCGGCTGCATCCAATCGAGTTGATGAATACGTTCAGAAAATGATTTCTTCAGGTTAGCGACCAACACTTTCATCCGGTCTTTAGCCTCAGGCGGGAAGTAGCGTTGCACATAAAGCTGGCCAACGGCTTCATCCAGGTATTGGGAAGTTGTATTCAGAACGCGTTTCCATCGGGGCAACATTTCCGGCTGGCCCTGCAATGCAACTCCATAAAAAGCAAAACGGGCTTCTTCAAACGGCTCCGATAAATAAGGTGCCGTGCTGTTAATCACACACCAGGTCAAATAACTTTTCCAAACTTCCGGATCGATATCAGTCAACATTCGGTCAAACTCCATAAAGAACTCCGGTTGGCCAATGATAATTGTTCCGGGATCAGCCACCCCCAATCGTTGAAAATAGGGATCCCATGAAAAATTCTTAATTTGTTGCTGCCATGATGAAACGGTAACGGGGTTATAATTGGCATCCGGATCACGAAGCGCTTCCCGGGAACGGGAAACTTCAGCCAAACGATGTTCAATCTCCAATACATGTTCCATTCTTTCCGTTGCATGCGCCTTATCACCTATAAGTTCAAAGGCCGTAATAATATATTTCTTATAAGCTTCCCGCAATTGTACTGACCGATCCTCTGCATTGATGTAGTAATCCCGGTCGGGCATACCCAAACCGCCCTGATAAAGATGAGCAACCATCCGGTCGGAATTTTTACTGTCAGCATCCGCAAAAAGATGAAAAACAGGAGAAATCCCATCATAAAAAAGCCGGGTAATCATGCGTTCGAGATCGGTAGTATTTTTAATACCACGAATCGCATTCAGATAAGTTTCAATTCCCTGACAGCCTTGTGCATTCACACGATCTGTCTGCATCCCGCTGGCATAGAAATCAAAAATTTTCCGGCCATTGGAGCCGGGTTCAAAATCCTGCTTCGTCAAATCATTAAACAACTGACGCAATTGTTCATCACCACGGTCGGCGAGGGCATCAAAACTACCATACCTGCTGCGATCTGCAGGTAACGGATTGGCTTCCATCCATCCGCCATTGGCAAAACGGTAAAAATCATCCTGTGGCAAAACCGAGAGATCAAGGTCAGCGCGGTCGATTGCCGTATTTTTTTTGTCTTTCATGCTTTTACAACTTATCAATCCTATACTCACCAGAGATAGCAACAAAAGGAATACAGGCAGGTTCAATTTTTTATTCATAAATATAATTTGCGCAAAGGTATAAAAAGGAAACTTACTCCGGCATCGAAATAACAGTAAACCTAAAGCGATTAAAACAATACACACTGAATTAAAATCATTATCTTTGTTGGATACAGACATATGATTAAATTACAGTTATGAAAATCTTACCTGTTGAAAAAATCCGGGAAGCCGATACCTATACGATTACTAATGAACCCATCGCTGCACTGGATCTTATGGAACGTGCTGCGCGACAAATTTATAATTGGTTTTCGAAACACATTGAAAAAGACAGCAATATCGTTGTATTTTGTGGTACAGGCAATAACGGAGGTGACGGGTTGGTTGTATCCCGTCATTTGTTACAAAATGGATATACGGTGCATACTTACCTGGTACAACACCGTGAAACCCTGACGCCATCCTGTGATGCGAACCTGCTCAGGCTTCGAAATATGCCTCAGGCTGATCTCACTATTTTAACTGAAAAATCAGAACTCCCTATCCTACGTCGCTCGGATATTATTGTAGATGCACTATTTGGCTCCGGACTTACCAAGGCGGCAACCGGATTTCCTGCCAAAATCATAAATCAGATTAATGCCAGTAAGGCTTTTACGGTGGCCATTGATGTTCCATCAGGGTTGTATTGCGACCACAGTAACCTGAATTCGAAAGGATCGGTCATCAATGCAGCGTACACCCTAACGTTTCAGTTCCCGAAGTTTTCATTCTTTTTTGCAGAAAATGATGAGCATCTGGGCGTATGGGAAGTACTTCCCATAGGTCTGCATCCCGATTATATACACACGGTTGAAACCAACAATTTTTTTATCGAATCGGAATTTTGCAAATTATTATTGCGAATACGCAGAAAATATGATCACAAGGGCCATTATGGCCATGGATTATTAATTGCAGGCAGTACCGGGAAGACCGGAGCGGCTGTTCTTGCTGCAAAAGCCGCATTACGAAGTGGTGCGGGGCTCATCACCGCGCATATCCCGAAAGAAAGTGTTACCATACTTCAATCGGCATTTCCTGAGGCCATGTGTTCCATCGATGAACACAACACCCATTTTACCACTCTACCGGCGCTGGAGCCTTTCAATGCCATTGCAGCAGGGCCCGGGCTCGGCCAGCTAAAAGCTTCTGCCACAGCACTTAAATTATTAATTCAAGAAAGTAAAATACCAATTATCTTTGACGCCGACGCCATCAATATCCTCAGCGAAAACAAAACATGGCTGTCGTTTATTCCGCCCAACAGCATTTTTACGCCCCACCCCAAAGAATTTACCCGGCTTGTAGGCCAGTCAGGCAATAATTTTGAACGGCATGAAAAACAGAAAACATTCTCCATAAAATACCACTGCTATGTAGTTTTAAAAGGGGCACATACTGCCATTACATGCCCCGATGGAAAAGCATATTTCAATAGCACCGGAAACCCCGGCATGGCCACAGCCGGTAGCGGTGATGTGCTTACCGGCGTCTTGCTCGGCTTAAAAGCCCGGGGGTACAGCGCACTGGAAGCCTGTCTCATCGGGGTCTACCTGCACGGACTGGCAGGCGACCTCGCAGCCGAAGAACTGGGAAAAGAATCACTGATTGCATCCGACATCATTAACAACTTGGGTGAAGCCTTTCAAATGGTGGTAACGCTATGATTAAGGGTTAATTAACAATTCAGATTTGATAAGTTTTTATTTGAGGGATTGTAGTTTTCTCTTAAACTGATATTTTTGCAAAAAAGATACGATGAGTGATATTTATAACGATGAAAGCATACGATCACTGGAGTGGAACGAACACATCCGGGTACGCCCGGGTATGTATAT
>RZYD01000145.1 GCA_009930445.1 Bacteroidia bacterium
TCTACCACCTGTCCTCAGACTTAATACTTAATACGTCAAACTTAAACACTCTTCCTCTGCACCCCTCTGACTTCCTCTAGCGAAGCGGTTGTAGAAGATCTTTTTCACAACCGTTCACTGCGTTCACTAGAGCAAACTTGCCCGAGGAATAGAGAGCGCATATCGGGGGGGGGTGACCATCTTTCAGTTATGAAAATATTAATGAAATTGGCCGTAAACGGCTTCTTTCAAAAAGTTCCAGACATTGGAACTTTTTCATGCCCGTCCGGACACGGACTTCCAATGGTTGGAACTTTTTCCAATGGCTGGAAAAATCAGTTTTCGGTGTTCATTAAACAACGAATCACACCAATCACGCGAATCTTATCCTCCACGATCTCTGCGTCCTCTATTGTCTGCCATCGCTTTAGGGTTAAATCTTTATGCGAAATATGTTCTGCGAATACTCTTTTTTACAGCCGCTTCGCTACATTGCATCTTCGCATGATTCTTTAAATACGTCTTTTAACTCTTTGAACAGATCCGGGAGTTGATCAACAAGAAACTCCATGCGTTGGGGATTTACATCAAGAACATAAGCGTGCGTAAAAAAATGACGAAACGCGAGGTATTCCCTTAATTTGGTATTCATTATGGCAGGGATTACCCCATGATCTTCCGCAGCCATCAGCAAATCTCTGTGCCATGAAGCACCGGATGGCAGCCCCCATCCTCTTTCACGAAAAACTTGTTTCAATATGTTTTCAATTCCATTGTAAAATGAGTGCAAAACACCCGCAACCCTTGAGGGTTCAGTGTAGATAGCTCTTCACTTGATGGCAACAACACAATACTGCGCTGTATATTATCCATCTCTGCCTCGATCTTATCCTCTAGCATGCTCATACAGAACCACTCCGCTTTTCTGGATTAGCTGCGTGAACTTTGTATCCATATCAAGATCAATCAAGTCAACCGGTTTGGAAAGCAACCACATAGCCTCACCCAAAAATCGAATAAAATATCTGGGATTAACCCCGGAAACACCAATGTCTATATCACTGGCGTTTGCATCATCGTTCAAAGATGACCCGAACAACAGCAACTTCCTAGCTTCATACTTTCTTGCCAAATCCACTATTACTTCTTTATCCTTCACCGAAATCATTATTTCTATCCCTTTCAGCTTTCAGCTCTTAATCCTCACCCTTGATTTTCTGTCTGCAAGGAACGCGTGATTAACTTCTTTTCCACCACCCGCTTACGCTAGAGTACACAGAGAGCACGGAGCTCATTCTCTGCCCCCAGACTTAAAACTTAATACTTACCTCTTCAAACTTCTACCGCTCCCCTCTCCGGGTAGTGCCACCGGTTACCGGTTACCCGATGGCACCCCCACAGACCCGTACGAGCGCAATTAACGCATACGGTTCCTCAAAATATTCACTTGCTAAAAGTTCAGGTTTAACTGCATTTCCCTGACGGCCTTATGGATAATACGCGCAGGAGGAATTTGAAATTTACTCGTCAACAATATATGAAACCTATGCCAACCCATACCGTCCCGCTTTCGCGATCGACGATTCAGCCAGTGTTGCCAGATGTGTATGACATGGTGCCGAAACTCAGCCACAGAACTGTAATTACCTGTGACTCCATAGTAGGCATAGTGCCCCTGAAGTTTCAGGCAAATCTTATTGTACTGCCACTCCAGTGACTTATGCCGATATTTCTTGCACCATTCATGCATCCCTTTCAGGCTTCTGCGCAACTTCTTCGAGGACGTTTTCTTCTTCACAGAGAATCCGCCCTTTCTTGTTTTTCCCCAGTAATGAGTGAACCCAAGAAAATCGAAGGTTTCTGGCTTTCTTTCGCTATCCCAAGGGTGGCAAAAGTCTACCAATCGTGTTTTATCTGGATGTATGCTTAGTCCAAACTTCTCAAACCGTTTGGGTAGCACATCAAGTACTCGTTGTGCATCCACCAAATCTTTGAAGATTATCACAAAATCATCAGCGAACCGAATCAAGTGCGCCTCTCTTTTCAGTCGAGGTTTGATCATCGTTTCAAACCACACATCCAGCACCGTGTGCAGGTATATGTTGCTAAGTATTGGAGATATTACGCCGCCCTGCGGCGTTCCATCCTCACTGATGGTAAATACACCATCTTCCAACACTCCCGCCCGCAGCCATTTGACTATTAGGCGCAGTATAACTGAGTCTTTTACTCGTAAACGAAGAAGCTCCATAAGTTGAGCATGCGGAATGGTATCGAAGAACTTTCGAAGATCCACATCCAGCACCCAGCCTCCGTTCATTCCCATCAGTTTCCCGCGTATTTCATCGAGCGCCTGATGAGCTGAACGTTTCGGTCTGAAACCATAGGAACAATCCAGAAAATCTGCTTCATAGATCGGCTCCAACAGCATCGTGACCGCTCGTTCCAACACCTTATTTTCTGTAGTGGATATACTGATGGGACGCGTTTCCTTTTCATTCTTGGGAATCTGCACCCGTTTCCCCGGCGGCGGGCGATAGCATCCGCTCTTGGCCCGTTCCAGCAAGTCTGCCAGATTGGATTCAAGATCTACCGCGTACGCTCGTACCGTCACACCGTCTACTCCGACTGCACTATCCTTTTTCAATCGTGAAAAGGCTTCCATCATCCACAGCATATCCATGTGATAACTCAGCGTGGTCGTTGGGCTGTCCGTATATTTCTTCGCTATATGTGCAATGTGCTCCTGCCTTGTTTTCACGCTTGTAAGCGGCCGTTTCTCCGCCACGTGTCGGCCAGTTGCACTCGTTATATTCTGGTCGTCCCCTTGGCTACTCACAGGCTCCTCCCGAGTAGAGTTTCCCTGCTTTCAAATCAACGGGAACGGGTGGTTAAACTTCTTTTTTGTCCACTAATTTTCACTAATGGGCACTAATGAGAACGGGAATATGGGCACCAAAAGGCACAAGATTCACAAAAAGTATATCGCACAACCCGATTTTTTGCGCATTCTGCGCCTTTTCGCGGCTGAACATTTCATTAACAGTGTTCAGTTTTTATCTTTAGCCTTTTGATTCCAACGATCCATCGCACGCCGACTCAATTCCTGAACAGAAAGTCCATCGTAAAGATTCTTCTGCCACTGCGTATAATCAAACGGTTCTCTCTGTATAAGAGCTAAAAAGCGTTCCGCCTCCACCAATCCGAGTTTATCAGAAAGGAGATTAACACCTTGTAACCGCAATTCAGTATCAGTAATCATTGTAACTCCTTTGTGAAAAAATCCACAGGGTTGATCACCTTAAAAGATGTGATCAAATTCGCTTTTTTCATAATACCATCATCTGTTGTAATAAAATAGATACAGTTAGAAACAGTAGCTGCTGCCAGATGTAATGAATCCTTGGCTTTCAATCCCATCTTATTAAAGTCACTAGCCAACCCAATTAAGGGTTCTGTCTCCAACACAATCTCACTGGCTACAGAACGCCACTTCTCAATATTACGCCGACGTTCCGCAAACGGATTATCGTCATTTTCATACTCAAGTATAAACGACCAAATCAACTTCAATTCACCACGGATAATCCGTTCCTGAATGACAAGCTTCGCCTCGCTTTCAAGACGTATTTTCAATTGGCCTTGATCATCATAAGGGCGATTAAAACAACAATTATCCAAATAAATTAACATACGTTTCTGCCTTCCATTCGTTCCATCATACCAGACGAGTATTTTTGTACGGGCATATCGATAAATTCTTTGATCTCGGTGAAATCTACTATCGCATCCTGTTTTGCATCAATTTCTTTTTTACTGAAGCCGAGAACCGCCCCTTTGTTGTAGATATTCTCCCGTCCGGTCAGGATGGGATTAAATCCGGGGTTAGACATTAGACTGGAGACTATAGACAAGAGACTTCGGGTCTGCGTTGGGTCTATGGTCTTGAGTCTTTGGGCTATGGTCTGAATTAAGCATCTTCAACAACGTACTTTTCCCGGCCCCGTTGTGTCCAATGAGTCCCAGGCATTCCCCGCGTTTGAGTTCAAACGAAATATCCTTTACCGCCCAAAATTCTCCCTCCCGCAACTCATCATGCTTCCCGCCCCCCGACAACTCCGTCCACACGTCTGCCGCCCCATAGAGGAGGGACCGCTTGAGGGATTTACAGAATTTCTTGCTGACGCCTTCAACACTAGTGGGGATCTACATGAAGGGAAGCAATAGCCACAAGAAACACAAAAACGCACAAAATAATAATAATTAGTGTGAATGAGTGCAGATTAGTGGTTCGAATGCCTTTTTTCACCGACCGCTTACAACTTCGCTAATAAGCTTTAGCATACAAGTTGCTAGAGAGCTCAGAGGTCACGAAGCACATGCACTACTTTCTTTTTCATCTTCTCCGTGTACTTCATTTAGGCAGAAATTCATTACGAGTAACACTCTTGTGCCTAGCCACCGAGCGCAAAATACTGTTCAACGTTCCAATACGAAGAAAGGGGTGGTCTGGAATTGCAATACGCTGATGCGCGGGGTCTTCTGTTTCCAATATGATATGACTACCGGTCTGATGAACAACATGGTAATTCCATCTGGCACACAGATGTTTCGTCAACGTTCTGCCTGTCAAATCACGAGGAAGTTTCAGGCCAACACCAACTCATCGCGCACTAAATGCAATCTGATAGGTCGCACTTCGGTTGAATCGAAAAAGAATCCAGCAACCGCATCCTGCACATTTTTACGCAAATCCTCCCAAGAATCACCTTGTGTAAATATTGCTTCTGTTAAGCACTCAGCCGTGTAACCATTGCCATCTTGTGTAACTTCAAAAATTAGTTCATTCATGCTTCACACCTTTCTGTTTCATTCCGCAAAATCACTCCTACCTTGCATCTCTATAAAAATCTTCAACTACAGCAAACGCTATGATGGAATCAAATTTACCATCGATTTCCTGTTTGGAAAATCCAATCACCGCCCCTTTGTTGTAGATGTTTTTCCGCCCGGTCAGGAAAAGAAGGAGATCAGAGGACAGAGGTCGGAGATCAGACATCCGATATCCGACGTCCGACCTCAGACCTCAGACTTCCAACTTCTGACTTCCGACTTCTGACTTCCGATCAACTCCAGGCAGTCCCCGCGCTTCAGCTCAAACGATATGTCTTTGACTGCCCAAAACTCCCCTTCCCGCAAATCATCATGCTTCCCGCCCCCCGACAACTCCGTCCACACATCCTTGGCCCCATAGAGGAGCGACCGCTTGAGGGATTTGCAGAATTTCTTCGAAACTCCGTCAACTCTAACTAACACATCATCTGCCATAATAAATATAAATCCTTTTTTACCACCCGCTTCGCTAGAGAGCACGGAGGACACGGAGCTCATGCATTACAAACAACTGAAATTCCAACTCCGTGTCCTCCGTGAACTCCAGTGACCAACGGGAACGGGTGGTTAATTTCTTTTCCACCACCCGCTTCGCTCAAGTTAATGAATCTTCAATAATCGCAAGTACTTCATCAAGCACCATAACTGTAGATGAAAACAGCTTGCTTCCCCTGATGACAATGCGCTGGAAATGTAATCAAATCCTTATGATGAGGTGCATTATCCCAACGGGATATCAACTTATTATCTATTGTCTGCCAGTGATACGAATAACGTCGTTCATTCTCATCGACATATTCACGGACAAAGAGCTTAGACTGATCTATCAGTATAACCTCTATTCTATTATAAAACCCATAATCCCAACGTTTATGATCGATAATTTCGAAGTGCGAAACAATCGTGGATGCTTCAAGCAAGCTGAAGACGTTCATGCTTCATATCCTCGAGTTTTTTAAGACGATCAGCCTCTGTTCTTTTATAGGCTTTCCACTCCATCAAATCGTCATCCAGGTTGAAATCTTCCTCTTGATGTAAAGCCTTCTGCTGCACTTCTTCGAAAGTGCCGTTGTATTTTTTCTCAAACAAACGGCTTTTTTCACGAATCTGATGCAACTCCCCCATAAGTTCCAACCGCATCAAATCGCATATTTCTTTTTTCAATATAGTCTGCATTATGACCTCCATTCATCCATGTGCATATCAATGTATTCTTAAAATACTGCAAATTCTACTATCGCGTCATATTTTTCATCAATTTCTTTTTTGGTGAATCCGATTACTGCGCCTTTATTATAGATATTTTCGCGTCCGGTCAGGATGGGATTAAATCCCGCCCCCAACTCTATCAGCGCCCCGATACGCCCGCGCATTTCTATGCGCCCCTGATCTGGCTTGATCAGGCCATTCAGCATTTTGAGCAACGTCGATTTCCCAGCCCCATTG
>RZYD01000146.1 GCA_009930445.1 Bacteroidia bacterium
TAATTCAAAAAACAATAATATTATGGGAAAAGAAGGAATAAAAGCCGCATCCGTTGATGTGGACAAATTGCTAACGATGTTGAATGCAGCCCTTTCAGAAGAGTGGCTGGCTTATTATCAGTATTGGATTGGGGCTCGTATGATGGAAGGCCCCATGCGTAGCGAAGTAGAGCCGGAGTTATTACTTCATGCCGATGAAGAATTGGGGCATGCCGTATTGGTAGCCAACCGGATTATTCAGCTTGGAGGTACGCCTGTCATTAATCCATCACAGTGGACCGAACTGGCTCGTTGCAGTTATGACGAGCCTTCAGACCCGTATATCGAGGTGATTTTGGAACAAAATCTGAAGGGAGAGCGGTGTGCAATTCAACGCTATCAGGAGATAGCTAATTTTACATCGGGGAAAGATCATGCCACACATCAAATGGCTGTACAGATTCTTAACGATGAACTGGAACATGAAACAGATATTGAAGATTGGCTTACTGACCTCAATCGTATGAAGGAAGAGTGGAAGAAAATAAGGATGTAACGTAATATGTTTACATAGCATTTCGGGAAAGGGAGTAATAAACTTTTCCCGTTTTTTTTACATGAATTTTTTTTGTTGATATTGCGTTGCAATTTTTACGCGTTCTTCAGCAGGCAGCGACTGCATATAAATCCGCCATCCCGGGCAAAAGTTAATATGAAAACGCCAAAACTTTCCGGCAAATGATTTGGGTTTGTGGTCATACTTTGCCCTGAGCGGGCATTTGCCACAGCGGATGTCTTCTGTTTTTATTTCCATAGCCCTAAGTATTAATTTAACAGGCGATTATAATCGGCTCCATTCTGCGCCGTCGCGGGTATCTTTGATTTGTATTCCTGCTTTTTTCAGGTCGTCGCGGATTTTGTCGGATGTATTCCAGTCTTTTTTTTCACGGGCTTCTTTCCTTAATTCTATCACCATTTGCATGAGTTTATCCAGCATCTTTTCGTCGCCTGACGATCCGATTGATTCGATGTGCAAACCCAGTATTTCGGTAACAAATGTATCGTATAGGGATTGCAGAAAACCCAGATTTTCTGCGTCGATGGTTGTTTTCCCATCCCTGATACTATTGATAATCCGGACACCATCGTACATGTGTGCGAGCAAAACAGGGGTATTAAAGTCGTCGTTTATTGCTTCATAGAAGCGATTTTTAATGCTGGAAACATCGACCTGATTTGTTTCGGAAGGTGATAAGTTTTTGAGTGTTTCTAATGCCGTTATAAGACGTTTCATTCCTTTCTCTGAGGCCTGGAGTGCCTCGTTACTAAAGTCAAGTTCAGATCGGTAGTGAGCCTGCAGAATAAAAAAGCGGATAGTCATGGGGGCATAAGCCATTTCCAGTGCAGGATGTTTCCCGGTAAAGAATTCGTTAAGGGTAATAAAATTTCCTAACGATTTTCCCATTTTTTGTCCGTTAATAGTAACCATATTGTTGTGCATCCAGTATTTAACGGGTTGGGTGTTTTCGGCTGCAACGGCCTGTGCAATCTCTGATTCATGGTGAGGAAATTTAAGATCCATTCCCCCGCCATGGATATCAAACGGCAGGCCGAGGTATTTGGCACCCATGGCAGAGCATTCCATGTGCCATCCGGGAAATCCTTCGGACCATGGTGATTTCCAGCGCATAATATGCTCTGGGTTAGCTTTTTTCCATAGTGCAAAGTCGGCAGGGTTGTGTTTTTCCTGTTGTCCTTCCAGTGTGCGGGTATTTGCGACCAGGTCTTCCAGTTTTCTGCCGGAGAGAATGCCATAGTGGTGTAGCGAATTGTATTTCTCCACATCAAAATAGACCGAACCCTGCGACAAATAGGCATATCCGTTTTTAATAATTTTTTCGACCATCTCGATTTGTTCGATAATATGACCGGAGGCCAATGGTTCAATGGAGGGGTCACAGACATTGAGTTGGTGCATAGTGTGGTGGTAGCTGTTAATATAGTTTTGGGCTACTTCCATGGGTTCGAGTTGTTCAAGCCTTGCTTTTTTTGCGATTTTATCTTCGCCTGTATCCGCATCATTTTCAAGATGGCCAACATCAGTAATATTGCGCACATACCTGACTTTATAGCCCAGATGGCGGAGGTAGCGGAACACAAGGTCGAAGGTGATGGCAGGACGAGCGTGGCCGAGGTGTCCCTCGCCATAAACTGTAGGACCACAAACATACATACCTACAGTGGGTGGATGGAGAGGTTCGAAAGGTTCTTTTTTTCTGGTTAATGTATTATAGAGATATAGTGTACGCATGATGGGCTGTTTTTTCAGGCACAAATATAATAAGAATAATTCCACCGTTGCAAACCACTATCCTTGTTTCATGCGTTCAGGCAAAATGGAATGCGGGATTATCCGTTCTATTTTACACCTATGGTGTAGAGCGGATAAAAAAGGTTTTTTTTGTTAGATATTTCCTTATAATTCTTATTATTTTCAATGATATTATCTTCGATCAAATCTGTCGGCATTCATAACCTTTACCCAGGCGGCGATGAAATCACGTACAAATTTTTCACGATTGTCGTCTTGTGCGTAAAATTCAGCATAAGCCCGTAAAATTGAATTTGATCCGAACACCAGGTCAACCCGTGTCGCTGACCATTTTTTTTCTCCTGTTTTTCTATCAACCAGATGGTATTGATTGTACGCGACGGGTTCCCATCTGTAATTCATATCTGTCAGATGTACAAAGAAATCATTGGTCAATATTCCTTCCTGTTCGGTCAATACGCCGAATTTGGTGCCACCATAATTAGTACCCAGCACGCGCATTCCGCCGATCAGCACGGTCATTTCAGTTGCGGTGAGCCCCATTAGCTGAGTCCGGTCAAGCAGCAGCTCTTCTGGATCTACCAGGTACTCTTTTTTAAGCCAGTTTCTATAGCCATCGTGTAGCGGTTCGAGCACATCAAAGGATTCGGCATCGGTCATAGATTCGACAGCATCACCACGTCCGGGGAGAAAAGGCACAGTGAAATTCATCCCTGCTTTATGAGCGGCTTGTTCAATTGCAGCACTGCCTGCCAGTACAATCAAATCCGCAAGACTTACTTTCTTGGTTAGCCCGGTTTGAATTTCAGTAAGTCGGGTCAGCACTTTTTGCAATCGTTCAGGTTCATTGCCTTCCCAGTCTTTTTGGGGTGCCAGGCGGATGCGTGCCCCATTGGCTCCTCCTCTGAAATCAGAGTTGCGGAAGGTTCTTGCGCTGTCCCATGCAGTAGATATGAGATCACCGCTGCATAGACCACAATTGATCAGTTTTTCTTTTAATGATGAAATTTCATTTTCATTGAGTGTATATTCCGGTGTTGGAACCGGATCCTGCCAAATCAGGTCGTCTTTTGGTACATCGGGCCCGAGGTATCTGGATTTGGGCCCCAGATCGCGGTGTGTTAGTTTAAACCATGCTTTAGCAAAGGCTGCTGAAAATTCTTTTGGGTTATGATAGAATCGTTCGGATATTTTACGGTAATCAGGGTCTTTAATGATAGCCATATCGGCGTCAGTCATTATGGGATTTCGACGTTTTCCAGGGTTATGGGCATCGATGGGTTTATCCTCTTCCTTAATGGTGACTGGTTCCCACTGCCAGGCACCGGCAGGGCTTTTTTGCGATTCCCATTCGTAGGTGAATAATAAGTAGAAATAGCCGTTGTCCCACTGAGTGGGTTGAGTTGTCCATGCTCCTTCCAGTCCGCTGGTAACGGTATCGGCTGCATTTCCTTTTCCTTTTGGATTTTTCCATCCCAATCCCTGTTCCTGGATAGGGGATCCTTCCGGGCTTTCGCCCAGTACCGAAGCATCTCCATTCCCATGGCATTTCCCCACGGTGTGTCCCCCGGCAATTAAGGCAACGGTTTCTTCGTCATTCATGGCCATACGTTTAAAAGTAGTACGGACGTCTTTTGCAGTTCGTAGTGGGTCAGGTTGTCCATCAACCCCTTCGGGGTTTACATAAATTAATCCCATTTGTACGGCAGCCAGTGGGTTTTCCAGTGAGTCACGGTCGCTATCGTTTTCATACCGGTTTTTGGTTTTAGCGAGCCATTCTTTTTCTGATCCCCAGTAAACGTCTTTTTCAGGGTGCCAAATATCTTCTCTTCCTCCTGCAAATCCATACGTTTTAAAACCCATTGATTCATAGGCCATATTCCCGGCAAGGATAAACAGGTCGGCCCAGGAGATTTTGTTTCCATATTTTTTCTTTATAGGCCATAACAACCTGCGTGCTTTATCGAGGTTGGCATTATCCGGCCAACTGTTGAGCGGGGCAAAGCGTTGATTTCCTGTGTTACTTCCGCCCCTTCCATCCGAAATCCGGTAGGTTCCGGCCGAATGCCATGCCATACGAATCATCAATCCTCCGTAATGCCCCCAATCTGAAGGCCACCAGGGCTGGCTGGTAGTCATAAAACCTTTTAAGTCATTTTTTAAGGCATCCAGATCGAGTTGCTTAAAGGCTTCCGGATAAGTGAATGTTTTGTCGTGTGGGTTTGTTTTTGTATCGTGCTGGTGTAGAATATCCAAATTCAGTGCTTTTGGCCACCATTCCATCACGCTATTCCCGATTTTTGTATTTGCACCCTGCATAAATGGGCATTTGCCTGATTTTTTGTTTTTCATAGATAAGATATTATTGGAGGTATGGATTCCCGTCATGCAGGAAGTAATATTTATTTCTGCATTTTATGAAGCAACCTGTTTGGTTCATAAGGTTTCCTTGTTGTTTCATCCTGTGTTTTTTGTTACTTGGCATCAATAATTTGTAGCAAGATTCCAATTCTTTCAAATATACTAATTTTTTATTTAAGAGAATAGGAAAATTACTCTTTGGGCAAGAATGGCAGGATGAATTAATTGATATGAAAACCCTGGCTTGTTAATTCAGTGCTTTTGTAAAGGGTATATTTTTTTTGATCAAAAGGATAATCCCAGCAACCCAGGCTATGGAACATTTCTCCTCCGAATCCGGTTTTAAATTTGTAAAGGCCATACAAGGGATGGGAACTGTTATTATTTGGGGCAATGCCAAACATATCATATTCAATACATCCTCGTTTTTTGGCAATGTTGATAGCTTCCCATTGTAGTGCATAGGAGGCCATAAAATTTCTGCTATTCCCTGACGATGCACCATATAAATAGGATCCGCGATGACCTGATACGACTAAAAACATAGCAGCCAGTGGTTTTTTTTCAACTTCTGCAATTAGATAAATTACTTCGGCCGGTGATTTGGTATCGTCCGCATTGGTCGATAAGATGGCTTCGAAATAATTAAGATTATTTAGTTGGATTCCGTTTCTTATTGCTGTTTCAGTGTATAAATGACGCCAAACAGGAAGGTCATTCAAATTGGCTGTTCGGACAGTTACCCCTTTTCGATGGGAGAGGCGGATATTATACCTTGTTTTTGGTTTCATTTTTTTGAGAATTGTTTCGGAGTTTGGCTGCAAATTTAAGTATAATGTATTGACAGGAAGTAAGTTGGATTCTGATTTTTGAAGATTCCAGTAGTGAGTGTTAATATTAAACCGGAGTTCTTGCGCTTTTACCGATGGATTTTCAACACAATTGCCATCGCTATCAAAGAAAGCTGGATCATTTGCCCAAAAAACATCCCAGCAGAGGTCGTAGCGTATCATAAAGCAGTTTTTTGGCAGAAATGGCCGAATGCATTCCGATAATTCTTCCAGGAATATCCCCCGGAATTCGTTTTCTGGGTCCAGTTCAGGGCCATAGGGTATGTAGGCAATAAAATCGTGTTGATTGACAGGGTGAAGGATAACCAGTATATCGGAAGTGATTGCGCTATCAGAAATTACATTGCGATAGATGGAGCTTTTCCATGTTTTAAAATTCAGGGCGATGGACTGTTGTCCAACTTTTTGTTTAACAATTGACCAAAATGCAGTTTGCTGAACGATAGGTGTTTTAAATAATTCGTGAGTTATTTTCCTTTTTACATCGAATAACATAAGTAATTAGGTAAAAGAATCGTTGAGAACGATTATTGTTACTAGGTGTTAATTTTTTTCAAAAGTAGTAAAATTTTAAAGAGCCCAAACCCTAAATACTGGAAAAGCAGAATACTAACCATTCAAATGTGTGATATAACAATGGATGTAACTTGATTTTATACATTGTGTGAATACAAAATTGAGTCCCCTCCGAAAAGTCAAAAGGCAGGAACGATAATTAATTCCAAAATATTTGTAGTTATAAACAAACTATCGTTAATAACTTAATTAGTT
>RZYD01000714.1 GCA_009930445.1 Bacteroidia bacterium
ATTATTCTTCACCAATTTTTAACTATTTTTGAATCAAGATGTAAACTAAATTAAAAAGCGTTTTCATGTGTTTACACAAAATAATTTATACTCTCTTTTTGCATGGAAGGTGGCGTTATCCTGGATAACAATTGTGGATCCATCTTCCACATTGATCGTGCTCTCATACATGTCAACAGATATATTGCCTACTGTAAGCGTAGCGTTATTGGATACCGTTGG
Organism: Bacteroidia bacterium; assembly: GCA_009930445.1. Taxonomy (GTDB): domain Bacteria; phylum Bacteroidota; class Bacteroidia; order Bacteroidales; family BM520; genus BM520. Next base: position 223 of record RZYD01000714.1, read on the forward strand.
TTCAAATCTTGAGACCATATCTGAATACAAAAGAAGGTTTGAATCTATTTTATCATCGTGGTGAGGGATGAGGTCGTAGTTGATGGATAAGACAGTTGTATCATTGTTTATAATATAGATACTATCATATATGCAGGATATTTCAAAAACTTCATTCCATCGATAATCTGTTATTGACCATCTATTTATAATCCCTTCAATTGTATCTCCAGTGTCCGACTCGCCTATACAAAGAAAAATTTTACCTGGACTATCTTCAACATACTCTTGTGGTATTTCAAGGGAGAAGTCAATTGAACCACTATATGCTCCGCGCAAATTGTGTGGTCCCCCTTGCCTATTAAAGATTTTGTAGTCAGTTGTGTCAATCGGAATATTTGAAATTGCATCATATGCGAACCCAATTAAAACATTTATTCTTTCTCTACAAGGATATTCTGCTGTAATATTTGTTGTGATTGATGGTTGAAAATCATCTATCACATTACATTTGTAAGCTCTATTGTTAACTTGTAATCCTTCTCCCATTAGTTTATACGGCACATAGATATAACCTAAATCTCCCCATCCTATGCCATAACTATTAACAACCTTAAAAGCACCAATTTCACATTCTGATAATTGAATAATTGAATCACCATTTAAGTCCACATTTTCATATATATTATCATCATTTAAATCATAACAATGAACATAATCATTATACCCAACTATCGTAAGTGCATGACCTCCTGAAGAACCCCATGACACTACAAAGTGGTTACCCGCTTCAGGAGATTCTGGAGGAAATACACCATTTGTAGACATTCCTGTTGCATGAACTGAAATAATAGCCAATCCTCCTGTTGTATCGTATCCACCCTACCAACCCCGTGTAGGATGTTGTGTGTAAAATATTATTAATGGTTTTGTGGATTACAGTTCCAGATTTTGTGGAAGGAGTTCATGAAGACGGTTTGCTTTGTGGTCAGGGATGATCTCCAGCACTTTCTTTAGCCACTCAAAAGGATTTACATCATGTTTTTTGCAGGTTGCCATGAAGGAATAAAT
>RZYD01000715.1 GCA_009930445.1 Bacteroidia bacterium
GTGTGGAAAAGATGGCGCAAAAAGGCCATTTTCAATACAACCAGTTTGCGGAAATTATTCACACGGATACGGCGGTTTAATAAATCTTCAGCCTTGCAGCGTTGAATTTTGCGGGTCAGGGTGCGGTAATAGGTGTAGGCCACATAAACGCCAAAGCGACAACAGCGTGGCAATTGTATGATTCCTTCTCGTGCCATCCGGAAATCTTCATAAATCTCCTTTTCCAATTTGTTTTTTTGCCTATTTGTAAAGCTTTCCGGTTGAATATCGGGAAAATATGATCTTTTGCGGAAAGAATAATCGGCCTTGATATCCCGTAAAAAGTTAATTTTCTGAAAAGCTTCCCCAAGCTTTATGGCATGGGGCTCAAGACGTTCGAGTTCTGCTGTATCACCCTTCATAAAAACAGCCATACACATGAGGCCAACAGCCGAAGCACTGCCAAAAATATAGCGTTCAAAGGAAGCCTGATCGTGGGTTGTTTCGGTCAAATCCATGGCCATGGAATCAAGAAATGCAGTAATCAGACGATGTGAAATGGCGTATGTATTTACAGTGTGCTGAAAGCTGTGGATAATCGGGTTTGTGGAGATGCCTTCGCGCAGGGCGATGAAGGTTTCCTCACGAAAAGCGGAAAGTAAAGTACTTCTGACTTCTGCCGGCACCGGAAAGGAGTCAACAATTTCATCGGCAAAACGCACAAATCCATAAATGGAATAAATATGCGGCCGGATATTCTTATGGAGCATCCGTACACCCAATGAAAAGGAAGTACTGTAGGCTTTAGTGGTGATTTTGCTCAGCCTTAAGGCATTATTCAGATACAGATCCATAGTCATGAAGTATTCTTTCGGCACAAAGTTTAGAGCTGATAACGGCCATCGGAAGCCCTGTACCGGGTACAGTAGAGCTTCCCACATAAAAAAGGTTATTATACTTTTCATCCTTATTTTTGGGTCTCCAGTATCCAATCTGGCGCAGGCTATGGCCAAGGCCTAAACCGCTTCCCCGATAAAGATTCAGCATCTTCTCCCATTGAGGGGGGGCAAGTACAGTGCGTGAAACCATATTTTTGGGAATATCAAACCCTACGCGTTGCGAAAGATCCTGAATCACATTATCTGCAATTTCTTCAGCATCACTCCAGTCGGGCTTAAAGCGTAAATCAGGAACAGGAACCAAAATAAAAAGGTTTTCATGCCCTTCAGGTGCTGCTTCCGGGTTGTGCCGTGAGGTTACATTAACGTAATAATAGGGCTGTTTCAGACTCA
>RZYD01000716.1 GCA_009930445.1 Bacteroidia bacterium
AGGCCATTGGTTGTTATTGGCCATATATTCTCCCAGCAGGTTATGCGCTGAAGAGAAAAGGTCAACTTCGTAAGTGGCTTCTTCCATAACATCTTCGACCGTAGTTTCTGTTGTTGAAATTTTTTCCACCGCTTCAGTAAGCGCTTCTTTTGTGAGGGTGTCTTCTTTATCGCAGGCAAAATACAGCAAGGCTACGGTGAGGATCAGGCTGAAAACAATCATTTTTTTCATACGTCTTAATTTTAGTGTTGTTTTTCTTAATACCGCATGAAATTAGGTCGACCCTACCGGCAATATTTTTTTTCGATAAAAATTTTTTCTGATTTTCGTAAACCGTATTATTCTTTGTTTTTACAGGTTTTTATTCCAAGAAACCAGTATATCGGACAGAAACGTACAAAAGAGGTAATGGCAAAAACAACGGCAACTATACCCAGAATCAGGGCAAGCCGGCCTTGAATTACCTCAAGGAAATAAAGGATTGCAATTACGATTACAATAAGAATCCGGATAATCCGGTCGATGATACCCATATTTGTTTTCATACTAAAAAATTTTAAATAAAACAGATGGAATCCGTTTTTTGTTCTGTTTATAAATATTTTTTCGCGCTACGACTTCTGCATTCCATACGATGATAATTGCTTAAACCGGGAATTCCGGTATCGGAAAGCATAAAAAAAGACCTTTCCCGCCGGGAAGGTCTTTTTGTTGAGGGTTTATTGGGAAGGGATTACATTTTAGTTGCAGCATTTTCAGCTGCTTTAATAAGTGGATATCCGGCTGGCGATGCAGTAAGCAACGGGTGTGTACCGATTTGTGCCGTAAGGAGCGAGTTAATACTCATTCGATTCTGGATCATGATCCCAATGGTATTGGTTAATTCACCGATCGAAAGGCCACCGGCTACTTCACCTCCCAGAATAACTCCGGATTCTTTTCCTGCAATAAGTTTAACGTATTGTTTGTGCGTATCGCTAAGCGTGCCCGGATGTCGGTCGATACCTTCAAACACGCCGGTAATAATATCAAATCCTTCTGCTCTGGCAACCGATTCGGTTAAGCCGGCGACTCCAAATCCTGTATTGCCAAACGCGGTAGCAAAAATTGAAATGGTACCACTGAATGTTTTAATAGCCGAAAGTTTGAATAAATTCATTCCGGCAATGCGTGCTTCTGCGCAGGCCGTCGAGGCCAGCATGATATTACTGGCTTTACGGGTTACAAAATCCCGTTTTTCGGCGCAGTCACCCACGGCAAAAATATCCGG
>RZYD01000717.1 GCA_009930445.1 Bacteroidia bacterium
GCAAAGCGCGACACAGGAAAAACACTTTACATTCTTGATGAACCCACCACAGGACTGCATTTTCACGATATTAAAGTGTTACTCGAGGTGCTGAGTAAATTAACCGACCGCGGCAACACCATTCTGGTGATTGAACATAATATGGATGTGATTAAAGTAGCCGACCATATTATTGATATCGGACCTGAAGGAGGACAAAATGGGGGGCAAATTATTGCGGAAGGAACCCCGGAAGAAATCATTAAAAATAAAAACAGTTATACGGCACAATTTCTTCGACAGGAACTGGAATAAAAACAGTACCTTTACTTCCTTATGGAAAACATAGCGTTAATTCCTATTGAACTGGTTACCCTGGAAAATGGTTACCATCTTATGCTCACTGCCCGTGTTAACGGTGCTCCTGTGCGTATGCTGATTGATACCGGCGCTTCGCTGACCTGTTTTGATGCTGAAAGAATCCTTGAATTGCCCGATATTGATCCGGATGCCATTTTTGAAACAGAAGAACAGGGAACCGGGTTAGGTACGAATTCGATGCAAAGCGCCTTTACTGAGCTCGAAACTTTTGAGGTAGGGGCGTTACTTCTTGAGGACTATCCGGTAATCATTATTGATATGCAGCATGTGAATGAATCCTATATAAAATTAGGCGTCGAACCCATCGATGGCGTATTGGGAAGCGATTTCCTGCTCCGCCATAAAGCAGTCATTGACTACGGATTACTCGACCTTTCAATTATGGCGGAGGAGCCTGTTGAGGAAGAATAAGTATTTTTTTTAGCTAGTAAGTCAGTACACAATTTTTCTCTACTTTTATTAAATACGCCCGGCCGGCATACAGCCAGGGCATGGTATTGATCATTGCCGACGGCCAGAAGATCTGATCGCCATTGAATGACTTTACAATGATGATGTGTTCCAAAATTGTTGCAAACAGCACGGCGCTGCTTATACTGTCAGATACAATGACTGGAAGATAACTCCACCCTTCCGGGAGAAGCAGGGTAGTCGAATCCGGTGCATTTCCAGTAAACTGAATGGTAACAGGATGTTCCATTTTAATTGCATATCCTGAATACGGACTGATTTGTGGCAGATTATTAATATGGGGAGGCCAATATACGCTCGTCAGATTTTTTAGAATAATCAGCGAATCCTCCAAGGGTTCAAACCAGAAATCAGTACTGTCGTTCAACAGATTGAGCCAGGTGGAAAAGGCCGACCAGCCTTCAGGCAGAAATACCGTGTGCATTATTGGTGCCACAT
>RZYD01000718.1 GCA_009930445.1 Bacteroidia bacterium
ATAGATACCGGAAGGGAGATTTTCAACAGACATTTCGAATCTGTTTAATCCTACGGCCACAACCCTTTCATTTGAACAGACTTCCTGTCCGGCATAATTAAGAACACTGACTTTTGCCAAAGTATGTACAGTAGACTCAAAACATACAGTTAAGGTTGCTTGCGTGGGTACTGGAAATAAAAATAAATTTTGTTTTGCTGTAATGGGAGAATCAGAAATACCAGTAACATTCTCATCAAAAATTTCCAATACAATATCATCATACCCCGGAGTGGATTCATTCAGGCAGATGTTTGAAGGGGATGAGAAATCACCAGTTGACTCAGCATACAAATAATAGCAGCCAAAAGGGATAGCATCGAAACAGAAGAACCCGTTGCTATCGGTAATCACATAAGTAATGGCATTCATCCGGCTATCATAGAGCAAAACAGGAACAGGAGTTATACTTTTTTTTGTTTCATCATTTTTAAAAACGATCCGGCCGGTAATAAAACCCGCCCCTGAACTGAGGGTAGCCTGTGAAACTAAACGGGTATCGCAATCAAAAATATCGGAATGAACCGAAAGGATGGAAGCATCGCCCCATTTAAGACTTTTAGGAAAATAGCCGGGGAAATAGTCACCGGAATGCAAAGATTCATTAGAAAGATGCATTTTTAGGAGATATTCGCCCCCAAGCAGAGAAGTAAAATAATAGTATCCATATTTATGAAACATTAATGTATCATAAAGGAACAATCCGGCAGAAAGCTTCTTGTAAAGATAAGCAATCGCTGTATCGCCCTGATGATTTGGATTGTTAATCGGAAAATCGCCGGCAAAAAGAAACCCGCCGATATTCCAATAATCGGGAGTAGTGAGTGTTTTACAATGAGTTTCCTGGCAGTAACCAAACCGGTCGGTCACCTGAAGACAGACCTCATAATTACCAGGAGAGTTATAAATATGGGATGTTTCCCAGCTAAAAGCCGTTTCGCCATCACCAAAAGTCCAAACTATTTCGCCAGGAAATTCAAGCACGCTAGTATTTTCAAATGTATAATGATTCCGGGAATGGGAGAGGCTATCGATGGAAAAATTAAAATCAGCCACACATTCTGGGCTATAATCAATCACTACATCCCGAACAACTTCAGCAAGGCACTGATTCAAGGTATCGGTAATCGTTAATTTCACATGATAGGTATTATTCAGGTTATAAAAGTGATCAGGATTCTGAAGAGCCGAAGTATTTCCATCGCCAAAATCCCATTGCCATGCCACA
>RZYD01000147.1 GCA_009930445.1 Bacteroidia bacterium
GGCGTGGCTCCGGCCCACAACTGTTGGCCGGTAAAGGCAATATAACTGAAAGCATTGGGATAGGCTACAGTGAGTGCCTGAAACAACCATGCGGCCTGTGGCTTCAGCCGCCCCCTTTTTGTCAGGGTTCGCGAAAGCACTACCTTCTGAAATACTCCTTTTTTTACTTCCTGCACCAAAGCAGCAACTTGTGCCTTAAACTCCTTAGCATGGGTATCCGTCGTGGCCCCTTCCGTAGGGATATTCACCCCTCTGGATCCGGGAAGGGGAAGTGTTCCGGTAAAATTACTCCCCTGCTCAAAAAACTCATAATCACCATGAATCAACACGGCAGGGTAGGCATTGTCAGAAGCAAAAGGGTAGAGTAAAAATCCTTTGGACGAAAACCATACTGCCTTGTCACCGGCAATGTGTGGCTCCGGATCTTTCTGAATCAACAACACAGAAGAATCGGCGCCCGGCAGCCGATAGGCAGCAAAAATAAATTGATGCTGAATACAATACTGAACCGCTTCAAGAAAAGTCATCCCCTGCTACTTTTTTACAATTGCTATAGAAACACGTACTACCGAAATTAGTTTATTCGTTGTATCGCAAATTATCCGGCAATCCCACAAGTGTTTGTTTTTCCCTTTATGAATCAACACGGCTTCTCCCGTTACGGCACCGGAGGTGATACTGCTAAGATGAGTGCCATAAACATGAGTACCAAATACATTATAGTTTTCTGCATCAGTAATTGCATACGAACCTATACTGGCAAGCGTTTCGGCAAAAGCCAGCGTCGCTCCTCCATGCAAAAACCCCATGGGCTGACGGGTCTTATTTTCTACCGGCATAATTCCAATAACCCTTTCATCATTGATTTCGGAAACTTTAATCCCTAAATGGCTGATTAAGGTGCCTTCAGCCCATTGATTCAATACATCAACACTTTTCTTCATAAAATTATTTTTATATTTGAGACTAAATTACTGTTTTTACTGAATCTGGAATTCATCAATTTATTTCTAAACCCATTATCAAGAAGAATAAATCCCTACATTTGTATGAATTCATAACCGATTAACATACTATGAAGATCATTTACGTACTGTTTTTCATTTTGCTGGGCACAACGGTATTCTGTAATGCTTCCAATCTCTCGTATTCTGATCAGGAAAACATGGCAAAGGACGATATTACACAAACCGTGGTGAAATACATGATAAAAGGGAATGATTACAAAAACACCGACGATAAAAAAGTGCAGGAAGCCTATCTTCAGGCCTACCACCTCAGCCAAGGAAACCTCAATGACTCCCTGATGGCAGAAATAACGGCTACGCTGGGGGCAACCTATTATCGTCTTCAGAAAAATGATTCAGCCCGCTATTTTTACTATGAAGCCCTGAAATATCTGCAAAACCAGAACAACCCCAGTCTGGCTTCACGCGTACACTTTAATCTCTATTTACACTATGAGTCGTTGGGAATAATGGATTCAACGGAATACTACTTCCATGCCGGAAAGAAGCTGGCCGAAGAAAGTCAGGATTCCTCGGTAATCATGTTCAGTAAATTTGAAGCAGCCCGATACGATCAGCGCAAAGGAGACTATGCCGGAGCGATTAAAAATTTCAACGAATGCATTGCATACAATCTGCGGCACAAAGATTACCTTAAGTTGAAATATGAATACAACAACCTGGGAATCACCTATATGAAAATCGGCGCATTGGAAGCCGCCAGACAGGCCTATTATCATGGGCTGCAAGTGGAAGACCCCTCAAACAGTAATACAGATATTTATCTATACAATAACCTGGGGGAACTATTTCGGAATTACCTGAATGAACCTGACAGCGCGTTTTACTACTACCGGTTATCCGGCGATCTGGCGTTGAAAAATGGACAGGAACGGTCATGGCTGATTGCCATGATCAACACCGGAAACCTATACGAGCAACTCGAAGAATACAGTAAAGCAGCCAAAATCTATCTGGAAATCCTGCGCCACGATAATATCTCCTTCTACCATCAAATAAAAACCGCAGTTACCATCAATTTAGGTATTATACAATACCAGTTAGGCCGGTATTCCGACGCCAGGTTTTACCTCGACGAGGGCTACAGAATGGCGCTGGAAGGAGAATATCAGGAATATCAGCTCAATGCGCTTAAATTTTATATTTTGCTTGCAGCCCGTGACGGGAACGGCCCTTGGGCGGAAGAAAACCTTCGGCAATATTTGGAATTAAAAGATACCCTGACCCATCATACCCATACCCGGGAAATCAGTGAACTGAAAGTGGTATGGGAAACGGATCAGATGGAGCAAGACAACGCTGCACTCCGAATACAAAACCAATTAAAAGAAGATATCATTCATCGCCAAAAAACAACACTGGTTCATATGATCGTCAGTATTCTGGTATTAGCAGGCCTGATTATTTATATCTCATTTCTTCTCCGGAAACGAAAAATACTGAATGAACAACTCAACCAATACCTCCAAAAAATTTCAGAACAAAATACGCTAATTGAAAAACAAAATAAATCACTCTCAAACTCAAACACTACAAAAGATAAACTCTTCTCGATTATCGCGCATGACTTAAGAAGTCCACTTAGCTTGATTCTTTCGTACCTGGAGATACTGGATGATGAGGCCTGTGACTTTGATGGGCAACGATTTAAACAACTGGTTAAAGATTTACGCCTTGATGTAGAGAACACGTCGCATTTACTGAGTAACCTTCTGGAGTGGTCGCTGGCACAACAAAACGGCATTACAAATTCGCCAGAAAAGGTGGTCATTGCCAAAGAAGCAGAGCGGGTGGTTTCTTTACTCGGGCTGCGGATAAAAGAAAAAAAACAAACGATTACCATCGCGATTCCGTCAAACTGCGTGGCCTGGTGTGATGCACAGCTTTTCCGCAATGCCTTGCTAAATCTGCTGAACAATGCAGTCAAATTTACTCCTAATCATGGGGCAATAACCATCAAAAGCACACAAACCGGGAAATGGATCTCTGTTTGTGTAATTGATAACGGCATCGGTATCGCACCCGAAAACACCGATAAATTATTTACCATTGCTAGTGGTTTTCACACCAACGGTACAGAAAATGAAAAAGGGACTGGCCTGGGACTGGCCATGTGCAGGGATTATGTACATACCATGGGAGGGCAATTATCGGTTGACAGCAAAGAAGGAATTGGCAGCACATTTTGTTTCACAATTCCTTCAGCAGAAGGAGAATAATTTAACCTGAAATTTTTACCTTCGCACCCTGAAATTTTAAGCCTTAAGATATGCTACGTACACACACCTGCGGTGAACTCCGCCTGAATCATATAAACCAGCAGGTCACCTTGTCTGGTTGGGTGAGAAAATCACGCGACCTGGGAGGCATGACCTTCATCGATCTGCGTGATCGTTACGGCATTACACAACTTGTTTTCAATATGGAAAACAATTCGGAACTGTGTAATGCTGCCCGTTCGCTGGGCCGTGAATTTGTAATTCAGGTTATGGGTGTTGTGGCAGAAAGAAGCAATAAAAACAAAAATATCCCCACTGGAGAGATAGAAATATTAGTAGAAAAAATCACTCTTCTAAATACATCGAAACTGCCTCCCTTTACTATTGAAAACGAAACGGATGGTGGCGAAGAGTTGCGCATGAAATACCGCTATCTTGACCTCCGGAGGGAGTGCAACCGCAATAACCTGGCACTGCGGCATAAAATGAGCATCGAAACCCGCAAATACCTCAACGATCAGGGATTTATGGAAATTGAAACGCCAGTGCTGATTAAAAGCACACCCGAAGGCGCCAGAGATTTCGTTGTCCCCTCACGGATGAACCCAAATCAGTTTTATGCACTGCCACAGTCGCCCCAGACTTTCAAACAATTGCTGATGGTGGCCGGATACGACCGCTACTTCCAAATTGTAAAATGTTTCCGCGATGAAGACCTGCGCGCCGACCGGCAACCTGAATTTACACAAATCGATTGTGAAATGTCGTTTGTGGAACAGGAAGACATTCTGAACACCTTCGAAGCACTGGCGAAGCATTTATTCAGGGCGATAAAAGGTGTTGAAGTCGATCATTTTCATCGTTTGCCCTATTCCGAGGCACTCAGGCTGTATGGCTCTGACAAACCCGACCTGCGTTTCGCCATGCAATTTACTGAACTGAACGACCTCGCGCAAAATAAAGGCTTCAGCGTATTTGATCAGGCAGAACTCGTAGTGGGCATATGCGCACAGGGTGCAGCCGCCTGGTCGCGCAAAGAACTCGATGCCCTGACCGATTTTGTAAAAAAACCTCAAATCGGGGCACAGGGACTGGTTTACGTGAAATACAATGAAGATAATACGTTTAAATCGTCGGTAGACAAATTTTTTAGTACGGCAGACTTTACCGCCTGGGCCGGGCGGTTCAATGCGCAGCCCGGTGATCTGATGCTGATTCTTGCTGGTGAAACAGCAAAAATACGAAAAGCACTCTGCGAACTGCGTCTGGAAATGGGCTCACGTCTGGGATTGCGTGATCCACAACAATTTGCCCCACTCTGGGTCGTTGATTTTCCACTGCTCGAATGGGATGAAGAAACCCAACGCTTTTATGCCATGCACCACCCCTTTACCTCTCCCAAACCAGAAGATATTGAACTCCTCGAAACCCATCCGGGAATCGTCCGGGCTAACGCTTATGACCTGGTTATCAACGGAGTAGAAATTGGAGGCGGGTCAATTCGAATACACGATAAATCATTACAAAATAAAATGTTTACGGCATTGGGCTTTTCGCCGGAAGAGGCGCAAAATCAATTCGGTTTTCTGCTCAACGCATTTGAATATGGCGCACCGCCTCATGGAGGAATTGCCTTTGGTTTCGACCGTTGGTGCTCCCTTTTCGGTGGACAGGACTCGATACGCGATTTTATTGCCTTCCCGAAAAACAATTCCGGAAGAGATGTAATGATTGATTCCCCGTCAACCATTGCACAGGTTCAGTTGGATGAACTGCGTTTGATTTTAAAAAAGCCTTAAAAAAAACCATTCGATAGCTGCAACCGGATTAAAACTCCGGCCGAACCCATTTATAAACTTTATCGGAACGGCGCAGAAATCCGATGCCGGGGATGGAACATTTTATTCCTTTTTCAGCGCGGGAAACCGAAACATTATCCACACGAATCTCCTCCACATGGTAATCAACTACACCGGTAGTCGGGCCAATAATCACCAGATCATCCCCCACTTCCAGCACATCGGTTTCAAGTTTTAACTCCGCTACCTCCAATTTTGTAAAATAGTTGCTAACCGTACCGGTATATTTCTTAATGCGGGTGGCCCTGTTGCCATACAGCTCAGCCCATTCTCCCATTTTCCTTCCCAAATAATACCCATCCCAGAAACCGCGGTTGAAAACTTGCTCCAGCCGATGATTCCAGCGATCAATTTTTTCCTGCGTATAACTCCCATCCTGCCAGGCATTTACCGCCTCTTTGTAGCATTCTGTTACGGTTTTCACATAATCTGCCGAACGGCCACGACCTTCAATTTTCAGCACCTTCACGCCGGCATTCAGCATTTGATCCAAAAAATCGATGGTTTTTAAATCTTTTGGCGACATGATATACTCGTGGTCAATAGCAAGCTCGATTTCGCGATCACGGTCGAATACCTGATAGGGCCTTCTGCAGAGCTGATAGCAGGCGCCCCTGTTGCCCGACGCTTTAGGGCCATAAGTATCGAGGCTAAGATAGCACTTTCCGGAAATGGCCATACAGAGGGCCCCATGGGCAAACATCTCAATTTCAACAAGCCGGCCGGAAGGTCCCCTGACTGAATCGCGGACAATAGAATCGGTGATAACTTTCACCTGCTGCAGATTAAGCTCACGGGCAAGAACCACCACATCGGCATAACGGCTAAAAAACCTGACGGCCTCCATATTGCTCACATTGGCCTGCGTAGAAATATGAACCTCCAGGCCCACATGATGCGCATACTCAATTACGCTAAGATCTGTCGCAATTATTGCTGATATCCCCTGTTTCCGGGCTTCATCCACCAACTGCCGCATTTCCGGCAACTCATGGTCATATATTATCGTATTCAACGCCAGATAACTTTTTATCTGATGCTCCACACACCGCAAGGTAATTTCCGGAAGGTCATTCACAGAAAAATTCTGCGACGACGACCTTGAGCGCATATTTAAATTACCGACACCAAAATAAACCGAGT
>RZYD01000719.1 GCA_009930445.1 Bacteroidia bacterium
ATTAACTAATTAAGTTATTAACGATAGTTTGTTTATAACTACAAATATTTTGGAATTAATTATCGTTCCTGCCTTTTGACTTTTCGGAGGGGACTCAAAATTAAAGTCTTTATCTCATTTACAAAAGATATACTTCTTCCAGCATTATGGTATTCCGACTTGTCTTATTGATTTTACGAAAGATCCAATAATTGCTCTTTTCTTCGCAATGTCTTCAGTTCATTATCCTTCGCACTTTCTGAGCGATGGAAATGCAAAAAAAAACCTTTGCTTTAATAACAATCGCTACATATCAGTATATCAAGTCAATATAGATATATTAAAAAAACTAATTCCAAAATTAGATTCACTCACAGATGACAATATCAAGTATTATGACAATCAATTTGAAATTTGTGAAATATACCCATCATTAAACCTCGCTTATGACCTGTATCCTGAATCAGGTAGTAACAATATCCTTTACAATTTAGAGAAACAAAAAGGGTGTTTCATTTTCTTTGATTCAGCAAGTTATAAAATTGATCTGCTATCCTATATAGAAGAAACAATAGACTACAATAATCAAAACAATGTATCAACAAATCCAATAGTTATTGAACATCAGTTTTTTCTTCAAGACCTAATAGCAAATAATAAAAACTCATTAATTTATTATATAACAAAAGAGAAAAAAATTACTGGAAAAAATCTCTTCGATGACATACAAGGGATTAAATATGATCTTAATTATGCACCGTTGATGTGGACAAACGGGTGGCATTCCTAAAAACAGAAATCTAATACAGTTGCTTAGCATCACAGCAAACTTCAAGCTCTATTTTCAAAATTAACCAACTCCGGTTTTCTTGTCTATCCTCTTTCCAAGATGCTTAGCAACCCGTTAATCTTAAATCGCGTAACGGTTTTAACCTCTGTGCCCCTCTGTGAATCACTCCAAAACTGCACATATTACCAATACTCTAACCACAAAAGTTCATAAAATAAACGTACACGCAAAAAAAAGAACTCTGTGTTATAATTTCAATCCCAGACCTGTCAGGAGAGATATCTGACAGGTCTTTCCGGGAAGACCCGACAGGTTTCCAAAAGCTGTTAGGTCTGCATTGAAAATCCCAAATGTTAAAAATGTTAAAATGCATCTCAACACAAAATATCGTGCATCCGAAAGGCGTTCAATCCTTATAATTCTAAACCCCTTTTATCATGCTCGAATACACCAAAACAATACTTCAAAAAGTCAGCTTTAGCAGAGAACT
>RZYD01000720.1 GCA_009930445.1 Bacteroidia bacterium
GGAAGAATAGTTTACGACGGAGGCGGGGTAAGCCCGGATATTATTTCCGACGACCGGATACTCCACGATATCACCATCAACTTGTTGTCGAAAAACCTGATTTTCGATTTCTGTACCCAATGGTACTGGGAAAACGGAGCCATCGAAGAACCGGAAACCTTTACAGTAACCGATGCGATGTATGCTGCCTTTAAAGATTTTCTTGCTTTGCGAAATTTTGAATACCAGACAGAAAGCGAGGCCATAGTTTCGGAATTACTGAAAACAAGCCAACAAGACGAATACTACGAGGCTATAAAAGATGATTTAACGGCGTTGCAACAGGCACTGGCAGTGGATAAAAAGAATGATCTGGACAAATTCAGGGAGGAGATAGCCGAATTTATCCGGTTAGAATTAGTTCCAAGATACCATTATCAGGAAGGAATGTTGCGTGCCAATCTGGTCCATGATCCGGAGATTAAATCAGCCATAAGCATCCTTCGCGATCAGGCGCGTTATCAACAAGTTCTTCAACCCTAACACCGACGTGAAACGCCGGGATATAACCATCAGCAAAGCCCTGTACCTGTCAGGTTTATCCCTGATGTTATTAGGGTTACCCACTTCACGGTTTTTGATGAGTATTTCACAATTTCTCCTTTTAGGAGCCTGGGTAATCTATGGCATTGAACAAATTGCAGCTTCGGGAATAAAACCCGGATTGATGTGGCCTCTCCGGGTCGTTGAAAATCGGTTTGGTTGCTTTTTCCGACAGCGGGAAGCGATAATCTTCATTCTGATTTTTTTACTGCATGGCATTGGATTGTTATGGACCTCGGATCTGCCTTTTGGCCTCCACGATTTGCGCATAAAACTGCCCCTGTTGTTATTGCCAATCGTGTTCAGCACCCTTCCGGCACTGAACCAAAAAACATTTAACACACTCCTGTTCATATACTTATTCGCCTTACTTGCTGCTTCAGCCGAGTGTATTTATATTTTATTTACGGAAAATATCACGGATATCCGTGATATTTCGACGCACATCAGCCATGTGCGTCTGGCATTAAATTTCGTAGCCGGAATTTTCTTTGGCGGATACTACCTGTTCTCAGGCAAAGCCACCCTTAGCCGCTGGCAACGCATTGTAGCCGGGCTTTTAAGCGGTTGGTTTTTATTTTTTTTAATTTTTATGAAGAGCCCCACCGGTATCATTGTTTTTATACTAACCACAACGATTCTGTTCTTTATCTATGCACTAAAGATTCAACAAAC
>RZYD01000721.1 GCA_009930445.1 Bacteroidia bacterium
CTTAAACAAAAATACAACTTTTGAAGTACTAAAAGCCTACATCATCTATCTTTGCGTAATGCAAAAAACAGAAGAAAAAAAAATAGCCATTAAAACCTTCGGTTGTAAGTTAAATTATTCGGAATCATCACAAATTACCCGAGACTTATCCGATGCAGGATATAAAATTGTAGACGTGAATGCGCAGGCCGATATATATCTTATCCATTCCTGTACAGTTACAGCACTTGCAGAAAAAAAAACCCGGCAGGCCATCCGACATTTTAAAAAACTAAATCCATCCGCACAGATTGGCGTAATCGGCTGCTACTCACAGCTACATAGTGAGGAAATTCTGGCCATGGAAGAAGTGGATTTCATTGCTGGTAATGAAACAAAATACCAGTTAGCCAAAATTCTGCAGGGTCAGACCATGCCGGAAACGGACAACACGTTCAGAGAATATGGCCTCTACCACGGAGCCTACTCGTTAAACGACAGAACACGAAGCTTTCTGAAAGTTCAGGATGGATGCGACTATTTCTGTAGCTACTGCGCAGTAGCCTATGCCAGAGGACGAAGCAGAAGCGATTCCATTTCAGGCGTATTAAGAAAAGCCAACGAAGCAATTGAACAAGGGGCAAAAGAAATTGTACTTACCGGAGTGAATGTGGGAGATTTTGGAAAAGAAAACAACCAAACACTCTTTGACTTACTTTATGAATTGGAAAACCTGCCGGTCGATTACCGATTGCGACTGTCCAGTATTGAACCCAATCTTTTAGAGAACCGGATTATTGACCTGGCAGCCACTTCCCAAAAAATTATGCCCCATTTCCATATTCCACTGCAATCGGGGAATGATGAAGTGCTGCGCCGCATGAAAAGAAGGTATTCCCGCACCCTTTTTGAAGAAAAAGTCTACTATATTAAAAACCTTCTTCCTCAGGCCTGCATTGCAGCCGATGTAATTGTAGGTTTTCCCGGAGAAACAGATGAAGAATTTGCTTCAACTTTTGCCTTTATCCGGTCAATCCCCCTCTCCTGTTTACACGTTTTTACCTATTCCGACCGACCCAATACGTTATCTGCTGCCATGAAACCCAAGGTAGCACCGAAAGTAAAACAAAGCCGAAGCCACATTCTACATGAACTATCGGAACAAAAACAATCGGCCTTTTATCACGAAAACCTGCACACGACGCGAGAGGTATTATTTGAAGAGATAAGAACAGATGCAATTTACGGATGGAGCGATAACTACATTCGGGTTCGGG
>RZYD01000722.1 GCA_009930445.1 Bacteroidia bacterium
TATGGCAGATGCCTGTTTCAACAAAGGAAAGAGAATTACATTAAAAATATGATTTTAATGCTTCCACATATTTTTCGAATGCATTGAGGCCTTTAGCCGTAACCTCGATCATTGTGAGTGGGTAGTTATTGCTGAAAGATTTTGTGATCGTCACGTATCCCGCCTCTTCCAGCTTCTTCAATTGCACGCTGAGGTTGCCGGCCGTGGCACTGGTAGCATTCTTTACAGATATAAAATCGCTGTTACGCTCTTTTACCAGCAACGACATCACGGCGAGCCTCAACTGTGCGTGCAGGATAGGGTCAAGATCCTTAAAACTATTCATAATAACGCCTTCTGATGATGTATCCCGGAATAATATTGGTAACAAAAATTCCAAGGATCAGAAGCACAAAGGTATAAATCCATAGCATCGGATCATCTTTAAGGAAAAAAAACAGCAACAGATTCACAAATCCCAGCACATTTGAAATAATTCCGCCTATTACGGAAGGGCGAAACTGACTTACTACTCCTTCGGTTACAGAAGCTATCCCAAGCAGTATAAGGACAATTCCCATATACTTTATGCCCAGCACCAGAGGTAAAAACACAAAGCCCAGAATCATGGCATTTAATGCAAACAGTAACCACACAGTGCCTGAAATCACGTCGAGATGAGATTGCTCACTGCGCTTTTCTTTACAGCTTCTTCCATAAAAAATAGCAAATACACCTCCTGCAAGCGTGAGCAGCCATGGCGTCCAGCATATACTATACAATTCAAGCAGCATCAGAATTATCTGCCCGATGGCAGCAGCAATAACCAGCCAACCCCAGAACAGGATCATAAAGCCGTTTGATTTCAACCGCGTTTTACGATTTTTTATCATGCCGGAGATAATTTCCAGGCTCTCTTTTGGTGTTAGATTTTCATTCATAGCATTTCAGTTTTAATGATTAACTCTGCAAATATAAAGTAGTTTATTTTATAAACCAAATTAAATTTTAAACCAATAACATGAGCAAGAGTTTTTACCTTTGCATAAAACACCACCAAATGTTAATACCTGCTGAAATCACAACCTGCCCGTACTGTGCGACAAAACATCGTTATTATCAGGCCATGAGTGACCATACCATTGGTGCCACTCAACCACAGCCTAAAGTTTTCGACATAGCGTAACATTGATAATTTTCAGAACCACAAATTATCGTAAATTAGCCTGATATTTATACCATCACAAAACTATTTATATGAAGAGATTATTATTA
>RZYD01000723.1 GCA_009930445.1 Bacteroidia bacterium
CCGATGCTTTCCGGAGGATTATACATTATTTCATTAATTACCAGTTGAGGTAAATAGGGGGAAGGACTAAGGCAAAAAATGCCAGATAATCCTTCTGATAATCCGTTATGGTTTTTGATTTTTATCTGGCAATCGGATGAAGTGGAGAAGTCGTTAGGAATGCTCCAGTCATGGCTTGCCGTTTCGGCGGGCACACTGTCGGCAAGTACGATCCATGCAGGTTCAGGGTCAGTGGCGTGGAGGGTTATGAAAAGATCAACGGCTGTGATGGCTGAATCTGCAATCCAGGTGATTGTTTCTGTGGTTCCGGTAATCCATTGCGCTCCGGTTTCAGGTGAAACAACTGTTATCCCGGGAAAATTTATACCACTAATTTGAATCTCATCTACATTCCATCGTCTTGGTGACCCATTGCTGAGATAGTGAAAAGCCAGGTAAGTGTTTGAATCTGTGAGCATCTCCAGATGCACTGTGTCCGAAAAGGCCCATTCTTCTGCATTGACCGGTTTAGTAAAACTCAGTTCAGTCCAGGTTGCTTCACCGGGGTTACCTCCTGTATAATCGGTGGAATAGTTGAGGGAGAGTTCTTCCATGGTTGTTCCATACTTCCATTGCGAATAAAAGCACATTTTTTGATCGGAAACGTTATACAAATTAAGAGGTGGACTGATTAGCCAGTCGTTGGAAGGTTCATTTTCCTGAAATCCATTGATTTGCGCTGACCATGCTGTGCCTGTCGCACCGGGTATTACCTGGGTTACCGTCCAGTCTTTATCACTGGCAAGGCTAAATGTTGACCAGGTTCCAACGTTACCGTTTTCAAATGTTTCATGGTTAATAAATGGCGGTGCAGGCAGGGTGGTGGCTTGAAGGGCAGGAACGGGATTATCGAGTTTGTAATCAATTTCAGCTCCGCTATTAGAATAAGGCCAGATTTTGAAATAGTGGGTGGTATTGGCCATCAGGGAATAAAAGAGGGTTGCTTCTATTCCATAGGGAATGTTCAGCGCGGAGTCGTTGTTGATTTGCGGAATGCCATCGGTGGGGGCAATAATATTTTCGTGACTAAGGACGGAGAATTTTATGAGGTAACCCGATGGCAGAGGGAATCCGGTGGCATCAGTCCACTGCAGTTGAAGGCTGAACCAGGTGGAATCTGTTACCGTAAAATCCGTTACGTGGTTTTCAGGTTCGGGGTCCGGTGCAATGGTGCCAAAAGTCTGTGCGGGGTTGGCTGCTCCCGGGGTGGCGAT
>RZYD01000724.1 GCA_009930445.1 Bacteroidia bacterium
AATGGACTTTTCCTGTTCGCACAACATCCTGACCGGAAATGGAAAAAATGGATTAAAACCATTCCCGTGGCCGAGCCCGAAAAAATTGGCCTTTTTACCACCTACAAATTGCTGTCGGGCACCCAATTTAAAAAAATGAGCCAAGCGTTACAGTTTACGCCAGAGCTACAGCTTAAATCAAGAAATGGAAAACTATCTCCTGAAAATAAGAATCTTTTAACGGCGTGGCTGGAGAAATAACAATCGGCAACAATAATCAAATCAACCCATTCTCAATGCGATATCTGGCTATTCTGTTTTTCCTTTTCGGGATTATTCTTTCCGGATGCAAGCCAACGCACAAGAAAGACGACTCTCCCGCTCTAACAATAATCACTGATCCCCCGCAGTGGGCCAGAGAAGCTATTTGGTATCAGCTCTTCGTTGAACGGTTCAGAAACGGGGATCAAGGAAACGACCCGACGGCAGAAGATCTTTTGGGGGCCTATCCCGGGTATATCCCGAAAAAATGGAAAATAACACCCTGGACTACTGACTGGTATGCGCCAGATCCTTGGTTTAAGTCGCTGCACACCTGCTACGACTGGAGTGGAAACCCAATCCATGACTTCAATCAAAAAGTTCAACTTCGCCGCTATGGAGGTGATTTACAAGGAGTTATGGATCAAATCGATTACCTTGACTCGCTGGGCATCAATGCTGTCTATTTTAATCCATTAAACGATGCGCCCTCACTGCATAAATACGATGCCCGAAACTGGCGCCATATCGACCGAAACTTTGGGCCGGACCCGAAAGGAGATGTTGAAAAGATGGCACAGGAAAATCCCATTGACCCGGGCACATGGCAAATGACAGCAGCCGACCAACTGTTTCTCCGGGTTGTACAAGCCCTGCATCAAAAAGGCATTCGTGTGATTCTGGATTATTCCTGGAATCATACCGGCCTGGAGTTTTGGGCATTCCGGGATATTCTGGAAAAGGGAGCTACATCACCTTATAAGGATTGGTACTGGATCGACACCTTTGATGACCCGGCCACCCCGGTTAATGAGTTTTCCTATCGCGGCTGGCTTGGGGTTTTCGACTTACCGGAAATTAAGGAAACCATCAGGCACACCTCTACGATTGAAGCCCTGGAAGGAAATATCTTTGACTCAACCGCTAAACAGCATATATTCAATGTAACCCAACGATGGCTCGACCCGAATGGCGACGGAAACCCATCGGACGGAGTAGATGGCTTTCGCCT
>RZYD01000725.1 GCA_009930445.1 Bacteroidia bacterium
TTAAAATTCCTGTCCGTATGAATGTATATGAATTGTGGCCGGAACTGGCCTGGATTAAAGACGAAGAATTACGCGAGAAAACAGCCCGTACCTGGCAAGTTGCTCTTGAACGTTCGGTGCTTACTCCCGATGATCTGAACCGTATCCCTTTTACTTTGCTTTGCGGCCCTGATCTGAAAGTTACTTTTATGGATCACAAGCGCTCCGTAGTGCATATTGCCCGCGATGCCGGGTTGAAAATCCTTGAATTCTATCATGGCGAATTGCCCCTGAATATGGATGTGTTGCTCTCCGGTGCTATCCTTGCCGATGTAGGAAAACTTCTTGAATATGAGCTGGATAAAGAGGGAAAAGCAGTTCAGGGCAATTATGGAAAATATCTCCGCCACCCCTTTTCTGGTGTTTCTCTTGCGGAAGAGTGCGGACTGCCTCCGGAAGTGTGCCATATCATTGCCACACACGCCGGTGAGGGTAACCTTGTGAAAAGAACTACCGAAGCCTATGTGGTCCACCATGCCGATTTTATGACTTTTCTTCCGTTTAAAGAGCGGTTAATCGTTTAATTTAAAACTATTTCTGATGAATCTGATTGAAAAAATTCTGGCGAATCATTCAAAACAAAACCTGGTAAAGCCGGGTGATATTATTGATATTGAAATTGATGTACGCGCTGCACGCGATTTTGGCGGCGCTAACGTGGTAAAAAATCTGCGCGATAATAACCTTTCTGTCGCCGATCCCTCGAAAACATTTTTTACTTTCGATTGTAATCCCACGGGTTCTGACCAAAAATATGCGGTTAATCAACAGATTTGCCGCATCTACGCCCGTGAAAACGGAATTGCAGTTTACGACATTAATAATGGAATTGGTACCCATACCCTTATCCATGCAGGACTTTCCTATTCCGGAAACACCGCAGTTACCACCGATTCGCATGCAAATATCCTTGGCGCTGTTGGCGCTTTTGGCCAGGGAATGGGCGATCAGGATATTGCCGCCGCATGGGCTAAAGGAAAGGTGTGGTTTAAGGTCCCTCCCAGTGTTAAAATAAACCTGAACGGTAAACGCCCTAACGGAATTACCGCAAAAGATATCGTCCTTAATCTGTTGAATATCTTTGGTGCGAATACATTACTGGGCTATGCAGTGGAAATTTATGGCGAAGCAGTGGATAAATTTACCCTCGATGAGCGCATTACCATTGCTTCAATGGCAACGGAAATGGGCTGTATTATTATTTTCTT
>RZYD01000726.1 GCA_009930445.1 Bacteroidia bacterium
AGGTTATACCTGTTATAGTAGCGGAAACCTGTCGCTGGATATTACCGCCGGCCCGGTGTTGTGCCTGTTAATTAATGAACGACGACAAAACCCTGGGTTGCCCGTGGGCGAAAATATTTATAGAAGTGAGGTCGAATATACTTCTGCCTCATGGATAAAAACAAATTTGCACCTTCGTGCCTCTTTGGCCATGCATTATCGGTTTTCGCCCCGCTTGCGTCTGTCGATCGAACCGAATTACAGTTATTACGTTAATCCTGTCATCGCGGGTTCGGCCGAAAATTTTTCTTCTCCGTATGCAATTGGGGGAAGGGTTGGGTTATTGTTTAAGTTTTAATGGGATATGAAAAATATAGCACTCTTTATCAGTATTATCTTGTTTCCGTTTTTTGTCATGGGGGGAACTTATTTTGTTCAGATTTCAGGAATTATTTACGATGACCATTCTCTTGCTCCGGTCGAAGGTATTGCCGTGTCGGTTTCCATACCACGGTCTGGCGTTTTTGCAGGCTTTGAAACGGTGGTGGAATCCAATAATCAGGGCAGCATAGTTTTGGAGGTAGTGATTCCGAAAGAAATTACCTCCAGTTATGTTACTGTTTCTCTGAACGATTGCTCCGGATATCTGATTACTCTTACTGAAAACTTTTCCTTTGCAGATCCCGTGGTGGTTTTTCAAATTCCTTATTGCTCCGATAACGTGGCCTTTTGTAGTGCTGATTTCTCCTATCAAACTGCAATCTCGGATACGGAATATACTTTCTTTTTTACTGATTACTCTTCAGGCAACATTGATACCTGGTTTTGGGATTTTGGCGACGGGACTACCAGTACGCTGAAAAATGTCAGTCATACTTATAGTCAACCGGGGTTTTATGATGTTTCACATGCTATTGCT
This sequence comes from Bacteroidia bacterium, assembly GCA_009930445.1. Taxonomy (GTDB): domain Bacteria; phylum Bacteroidota; class Bacteroidia; order Bacteroidales; family BM520; genus BM520. Next base: position 899 of record RZYD01000726.1, read on the forward strand.
ACCACAGATGGCTCCTGTTCTGATACCCTGCGTGAGACGATCCGGGTAGACAGCACGGATTATTACGACTGTGCCGTGTGGTTTGAACCGATCTATTTCAGCGCCTTATCCGGCGCTTTTCAGGCCTATACAGAAAGCCCCCATCCCACCTTGTTTGCCTGGGATTTTGGCGATGGGACTACGGCTCAGGGTGATTTTGTGTTTCATACTTTTCCCACACAAGGAAGTTATATTGTTACCTTGACAGGGGAAGATACCTATAATTGTACCGACAGTTATATCCTGGAAGTGATTGTTACAGATACGCTGGAACCCTGTGAAGCCTGGTTTGTTGCAGAAACCGACTCC
>RZYD01000727.1 GCA_009930445.1 Bacteroidia bacterium
CCTGATCAATTCATTAAAATCAGAATATAATTTTAGAATGCATAAAATGCTTACTTTTGAGGCATAAATAATTTTTCACCAAAAGGGTGATTATATGGAAATTAGATATACTGATAAACCGATTACACCATATGGTGGGTTGACAACAGTTCAACAGTTTTACCAGAGGAGTGGGCTTCAATCAGCCATCAGGGAGCTTAATCTGCCCGAGCCTGGCTCAAACCGTGGTTATGATCCCGTCGATTTAATTGAAGGTTTCATGGTTAGTGTAATACTTGGAGCCCAACGTTTTGCACATTCCGGACTATTGCGACACGATGAAGTAATCAAAGAGCTATTTGGGTGGAAAAAAGGAATGGCAAGCGAAAGCACATTCAGTCGGTTTTTTAATAAATTTGACACCTATTACAACGATGAATTGTTTACCCAACTCAACCGTTGGTGGTTTGATAAAATACTTTTGAAACATTTTACAGTAGATGTCGATTCCACAGTAATTACCCGTTATGGTACTCAGGAAGGAGTTAAGCCGGGTTATAATCCCAAAAAACACGGAAGGGGGTCTCATCATCCCATCATTGCATTTGCTGCAGAGCTAAGAATGGTAATTCAGGCATGGCTTAGAAGTGGCGACAGCGCAGATAGTACAGACTTTAAGACATTTATTGAATTGCTCTTACAAACCATTGATGCTTCAGCTATAGGATTACTTCGGGCCGACAGCGGATTTTTTGGAAATGAAGTACTGACCTGTCTGGAAAGCAATAAGTTGAATTACATTGTTGCAGCAAAAATGTATCCACCCATCGTTCAAAAGATTTTTGACGCTGCCGGCTGGCATCAAAGTACAGAAGGTATTGATCTGTGCTCATTTGAATTTCAGGCACAAGGCTGGAATACGCGGCGTCGTATGGTTGTGGTTCGCAAACTTAAGAGCAAATTTCCAAAATCAGGCGGGAAGAGTCTTTTTGAGGAATATGATGACTTTTCCAACTATCTTTATTCAGCATTTGTGACCAACCTGGAATTATCCGATAATCTGATCTGGGAACTTTACCGACACAGGGCTGAAGCTGAAACACAAATAAGAGAACTCAAGGAAAACTATGCTGCTGATGGTTTCTGCTGTGAAAAATTCGGAGCTACTGATGCTGCTTTTCGCTGGGTTTGTGTAGCTTACAATCTGATGAGCCTTTACAAAATCGCGCTGGTTAACAACCGGCATAATCCCACGTTAAACACACTC
>RZYD01000728.1 GCA_009930445.1 Bacteroidia bacterium
TGATTTTTTCAGCTTTAACAATCCCTATGGGGCATGTAAACGTTGCGAAGGCTACGGGAGTGTGATCGGAATCGATCCTGACCTGGTAATTCCCAACCGCAATCTCTCGGTATATGACAACGCCATTGCCTGCTGGAAAGGAGAAAAAATGAGCGAATGGAAAGATATCCTTATGGCGAATGCTTATAAGTTTAATTTCCCCGTACATACGCCCATCTATGAGCTAACCCCAGCGGAGCAGGCCTTATTGTGGACAGGGAATGAGTTTTTTAAGGGGCTGAATGAATTTTTTGAATATGTGGAAGGCCAAACGTATAAAATTCAATACCGTGTAATGCTCAGCCGTTACCGGGGCAAAACGACTTGCCCCGAATGCCATGGTTCGCGGCTCAGAAAGGATGCCGCTCAGGTCAAAGTGGCTGGAAAATCCATTGCTGACCTGGTATTAATGCCGGTGGATGAATCGTTGGTCTTTTTTGAAAAACTGGCACTACCGGATTACGAACAAAAAGTAAGTGCGCGGTTAATCAAAGAAATCGCGACACGGCTACAAATTTTATCAGACGTGGGTTTAGGCTATCTAACCCTGAGCCGCCTATCCGCAACACTTTCAGGGGGTGAATCACAACGGATTAACCTGGCCACATCGCTGGGCAGCAGCCTGGTAGGATCGATGTATATCCTCGACGAACCCAGTATCGGACTGCATCCACGCGATACCCACCGGTTAATTAAAGTATTGAAGCGACTCCGTGATATTGGGAATACGGTAATTGTAGTTGAACATGAGGAAGAAGTGATTCGTGAAGCCGACGAAATCATTGATATCGGACCGCTTGCGGGAAGTCAGGGTGGAGAATTGGTATTTCAGGGTACCTTTAAGACGCTTCTTTCAGAGGGCAATACACTAACTGCCAAATACCTGCGCAATGAAATGGAAATCCCTGTACCGAAAATCCGGAGGAAGTGGAAAAATTATATCGAAATAATCGGAGCCAGAGAGCATAACCTAAAAAACCTCAATGTTACCATCCCGCTCGAATGTTTAACGGTGGTAACTGGTGTCAGCGGATCAGGGAAAACGACACTGATAAAAACAATCCTCTACCCTGCCCTGAAAAAAATTTATGGCGGGTATGGTGGAAGAACCGGTAAACACGACCTTGTGAAAGGCGACCTCCGGCGAATTGCCGATGTGGAGCTCATCGACCAGAATCCGATTGGAAGAAGTTCGCGCTCGAATCC
>RZYD01000729.1 GCA_009930445.1 Bacteroidia bacterium
CCTTACAAACCTGCAACCGCTTATCGAAAAGCATTTTGCATTTTATACCATTCCACTAAAAACAAATAGTGCGGATGGAGCACCGGTAAGGGCTTTTGCAATTCGCTAACTAAATGCAATTCTTTGGGTTTAACATGCGATAAGAATTCACTTTTTATATAGATTTGTACCTGCTGTCATCAATTGAAAAATCGTATGGACTCAACAAAAAAAATCTTTTATCTACTGCTAACTGTTGCCATTCTTCTGGCACTTATTTATGGTCAATCCCTGCTGGTTCCGTTTATCCTGGCTGTGCTTTTTTGGTTTTTAATCCGCGTGGTAAAAAGAATTATTCACAAAACACGTATTACAAAAAAATGGCCAGATTGGCTTATGACGGCGATATCGACCATTTTTATCCTGGGGATGATTTCTCTGGCGGGGAATCTGATTTCATCCAACATTCAGGAGCTTTCACGCTCGATGCCACAGTATGAAGTCAACATCAGTAAAATCAGTACATTAATCAATGAGAGACTGAATATAAACCTAGTAGATGAAATCAAGGAACTTACAGGCCAGATGGAATTCGGTGGAATTCTGGGAGCCATTTTCAACGCGATAAAAGGCTTGATTGGCAACGGATTTACAATTCTGCTATACCTGATTTTTTTATTGCTGGAAGAATCAGTTTTTCAGATAAAATTACGCGCCATATATAAAAATCCCAAGCAGCTAAAACACATCAATGATTTGCTGCATGCCATCGATGACTCGGTAAGCAATTACATCGCATTAAAAACATTTGTAAGCCTGTTGACCGGTGCCCTGAGTTATATTGCTCTACTTTTTATTGGAGTTGATGCTCCATTTTTTTGGGCGTTTCTTATTTTTTTACTCAACTATATCCCCACTATTGGCTCATTGGTGGCCACTATCTTTCCGGCCATCTTCGCCATGCTACAATTTGGTGATTTGACACCAGCTATCCTGGTGCTATCTATCGTCGGAGGCATTCAGCTGGTGATTGGGAATTATGTGGATCCACGTCTGATGGGAAGCTCATTAAACATCAGTACATTGGTAGTTTTTTTAACCTTGTTGCTCTGGGGGATGATCTGGGGTGTAATCGGGATGCTACTCAGTGTGCCCATCACGGTAATAATGATTTTAATACTTTCGGAGTTTCCCAATGGAAAACCAGTTGCTATCATGCTCAGTAAAAGAGGGCAATTAAAAAAAATTAATTAATTTTCCACGCAT
>RZYD01000148.1 GCA_009930445.1 Bacteroidia bacterium
ATACAGAAAATATGGGGTGGCTAAAATCCGAAAAGTGATTCCAGTTTTTCTCTCAATGCTTCTTCACGTAAATTCCAGGCAAGGATAATTCCGTTTTTATCCATTAGAAAATTGCTGGGAATACTGCGGATACCATAGAGTTTACCTGCAGCATTGTCCCAGTAACTGAGGTCTGAAACATGGTGCCATGTGAGTTGGTCTTCCTTAATACCCTGAACCCATTTTTCACGGTCGCGGTCGAAAGAAACCCCGACGATTTCCAATCCTGCTTCGTGATATTTTTGGTAGGCGTTAACAACATTAGGATTTTCCATACGGCAGGGTACACACCAGGAAGCCCAGAAGTCAACCAGTGTATATTGGCCCATCATTTCAGACAGGGCCAGGCTGTTACCTCGCGTATCTTCCATCGTGAAATCAATAAATTTTTGGCCGGGTGCGATGCTTTTTAATACATCAAGACGCTCTTTCACATATCCGGCATAGATCGATTTTTTGATTTCCTCAGTCAGCCCGTCATATAAGGGCTCCATGGTTTCTAATGTATATAAATAGGCATTACGCCAGAGAAGAAACGGGGCGATCGCTTTATCTTTATTGTTTATGATAAAACGGGTTTTGGCTTCATTTTGTGTCGATTCCAGTGAATCAAGCTGATATTCCAGTTCTGCGGCCAGAACTTCGTTAGCCGATTGCCGTGCCATTTTGTATTGGTTATACACATCCGATAGTTGACGGTTAACGGCATCATCCTCCGCTTTGTAGGCGTTGTAAAGGGTATTGTTTTCGGTTCCGGTAATTTCCAATGTATGTAACTTCTCCCCTTTTTGTGTCAGGGTGATTACTCCTTCTTCCATAAAAAAATCGGTAAATGGCCTTCCCGGCTCAGTCGCCAGATACCGCACTAAAGGCTCAGTTGCGGTACCGGTAAATGAAAACAGGCCATTTTTCGCTGCTATACTATCGTGTATGATAAAATTACTTCCTTCTCTTTCAAGCAGATATACAGTTTTGTTTTCTACTGACGGAAGGCTGGCATGAATTGATACGGTGTGGTTGGTTTTTTGCTGACATGCAATCAGCGCAACAGCGGTGGTGAGTAAAATAATTGCTTTCTTCATTCTTTGCATTTAGGGGTTAAAAATTTTATTCATCATCTTTTTATAGCGGCACATTATGGGCATATATTTGTTAAAGACAACAAAAAATGAAACCCGGTTCCATGTTATTCCTCTGGGTTGAATGCAATGGTTTATTTCTTTTTGTAATAGAAGAGATATTGCGAAAGGAATGCAAGGAAAAAAGTGATGGCAGCACTTGTTAGTGCTTGTGTGAGCGTGATAAAGAAGCGGTCAAATGTCATACTTTCGAGCAGAAAAAGGTACACATGATGCAGAACAATCAGCATCAGTGAATACAAAAAGTACCATCGGGTGCCCATGATAAAAAGTGTTGGGCGCATACCGGGTTCAATTTCTCTGCTGGTTGAAATCATGCGAACGATAAAGGGTCGCGCGAAAGCAACCAATACCGCAGCTGAAGTATGAAGCCCGGGGGTATGCGTAAAAAGGTCAATGCTTAATCCTAATAAAAATGCGATGATCAGCTGAAGCCATCCCGGACTGTCGAAAGGCAGCATGAGTAAAAACAGAATATAAATGTACGGGTTAATTGATCCACCGAGGTTAACACGATTGAAGACCAGTACCTGTGCGGCTACGAAAAGCACAAAACGAAGCAGTTGAATCCCTGTGTTTTTCATCGTTCCTCCATTTCATTTATGGTGTTCAGCCAACGTAAGGTATCTGCTTCATGGATTTCAATGGCGTATACATGGTAAAGGGCATTGAAATTTTCAGCCAGTTTGAGTGAAATATGGTAGAAATGATCGCCTGGTTGCCATTCAACCTGGTCTACAACGCCAATGAGAAGGTTTTCAGGGAAAATGTGTGAATAGCCGCTGGTAATTACTGAATCGCCTGTATTTACCGTGATATGGGTTGGAATATCGAGTAATTCTGTTGAGTGATAGCTGTTTCCGGGCCACACAATACGTCCGATTTCCCGGGTGTTTTTTAATCGTGCGCTGATTTGGCAGTTTAAATTGATGAGCGAAATCACACTGCTGTAATTTTCTGCCACATGGGTAACGATTCCCACAACACCCTGGGAAGAGATTACGCCCTGGTCGGGTTTTATTCCCTGTGCCCTACCCTTATCGAGCATGAGATAATTGTATTTTTTATTCACGGAATTACTAATCACTTTTGCGGGAATATAGTGCATACGGTGGGGATTCGAATCGGCAGGCCATTGCATGGCAGTGTTATCTTGTAGCGCCAGAAAGGTGCGTAACCGGGCATTTTCTTTGGTAAGTATTTTGTTTTGCTGGTTGAGGTGAAGGTATTGGGTTACGGAAAATACTTGTTCATTGATATGACCTCTGAATGCGGTGGTGGCTTTTAATAGCCGGTTGTGTTGGTAGCTGTTATTGGAAAAATACATCCCCAGGCTCATTCCCATCAGAACGATAAATAGCAGGATCAGGTGATGGCGCAAAAGGAATGCAAAAAGGTTCCGCATGAATAGTGAATCGTTTATTTGATAAGGAATGTAAACTTATCAAAGTTTTTAAGTGCTATACCCGTTCCCCGGGCTACAGCGCGCAGCGGGTCTTCCGCTACATGGACGGGGAGTTTGGTTTTGTTATGAATTCGTTTATCCAGTCCCCTGAGCATTGATCCGCCTCCGGCGAGGTAAATTCCTGTACGGAAAATATCTGCCGCCAGTTCTGGTGGGGTCATTTCCAGTGCATTCAGCACAGCCGTTTCGATTTTTGAAATCGATTTGTCGAGGGAATGGGCGATTTCTTTGTAATTTACAATCACTTCTTTGGGAATTCCGGTGAGCATGTCGCGTCCGTGTACGGCATAATCCTCCGGTGGATTTTCAATTTCTTCCATGGCAGCACCCACTTCTATTTTTATGCGCTCTGCTGTTCGTTCCCCGATGTTGATGTTATGTTGTTTGCGCATGTATTCCTCTATATCGAGGTTAAAATCGTCTCCTGCTATTCGGATGGATTTATTATTTACGATGCCTCCCAGTGCAATAACAGCAATTTCACTGGTTCCCCCGCCAATATCAATAATCATGTTTCCGGTGGGTTCCAGTACGTCAATACCGATTCCTATGGCCGCAGCCATCGGCTCATGGATAAGCTTCACTTCTCTTGCGCCTGCCTGTTCAGCTGAATCCTTTACCGCGCGTTCTTCCACTTCGGTAATTCCGGAGGGGATGCAAATTACCATTTTTAATGCTGGCGGAAAGAGGTTTTTTTTCGGGTTGATCATTTTGATCATCTCTCTGATCATGTGCTCTGCTGCCTGGAAATCAGCGATAACACCATCGCGGAGCGGCCGGATGGTTTTTATATTTTCGTGGGTCTTCCCATGCATCATCATGGCGCGTTTCCCAACGGCAATAATTTTACCCGACGATCTTTCAATGGCCACAATGGAGGGTTCATCCACTACTACTTTATCGTTGTATATGATGATTGTATTGGCCGTACCCAGGTCGATAGCAATCTCTTTTGTCAAAAAGGAAAATATTCCCATGTTTTTCAGTTTTTAATGTTTAAAATGGCGCACGCCGGTGAAAACCATCGACATGGTATGTTCGTTGCAGAAATCAATACTGAGCTGATCACGTATTGAACCACCTGGTTGAATAACGGTTCGGATTCCGGCATGATAAGCCTCTTCAACACTGTCGGAGAAAGGAAAAAAGGCATCGGAGGCCATTACGGCTCCTTCTGTTTCGAAATGACTGGCTTTGGCTTTTGCAATAGCCTGTTTTACCGCATCAATTCTGGAAGTCTGGCCAGTGCCGTTACCGATTAGTTGTTTGTTTTTCACCAAAACAATGGCATTGCTTTTTGTATGTTTTACCAGTTTATTGGCAAAAATGGCATCATTTGTTTCCCGGGCATTCGGCTTTTTAACCGTTATGTATTCAAGTTTTTCTACTCCTTCTGTTGAATGATCTTTTTCCTGGACAAGATAGCCATTTATTGCGGTCTTAACACTATAGGCTGAAAAAATATACTTCTTTTTTTTCAGGATGATGCGGTTGCTTTTCGATCGGAGCAGTTGAAGCGCTTGCTCCTCATATTCAGGGGCTAAAATCACTTCAAAGAAGCGTTTGTTGATTTCTTTGGCTGTCGTTAGATCAATACAGGCATTTGCAATAAAAACCCCGCCATACGCCGAAACCGGATCTCCGGCGAGTGCATCGGTAAAGGCCTGAAGCAAAGTTTCGCGACTGGCGCATCCACAAGCATTGGTATGTTTTAAAATCGCAAAGGTGGGCTCCTGAAATTCCTGAATCAACGCAATGGCCGCATCTATGTCGACAAGGTTGTTGTACGATAGCGTTTTTCCGTTCAGTTGTTCAAATACCTCGTCCTGCTTGCCGTAAAATGTACCGGTTTGGTGGGGATTTTCTCCATAGCGCAGTGGGATATGGGTTTTTTCGTTGATTTTTAATGCTTTTTCTTTCTGCTCACCCAAAAAATAATTACTGATGGCTGTATCATAATGGGCGCTTAACTCAAATGCATAACCGGCAAAACGTTTGCGGTCGGCGGGTTGAATGGCTCCGCTTCCTTCTGTCAATAGTGTAACAAATTCTTCGTAATAGTCCATGGAGGGAACAACTAGCACGTCGCGGTAATTTTTTGCGGCTGCACGAATCAGGGAGATGCCCCCGATGTCTATTTTTTCAATACATTCTGATTCGTCTGCTGCCGATTGTACCGTTTTTTCAAAGGGATATAAATCAACAATCACCAGGTCGATCGGGGGAATTTCATATTGGGTCAGATGTTCCTGATCTTTTGGATTATCGCTGCGTGAAAGTATTCCTCCAAAGATTTTTGGATGCAATGTCTTCACTCTTCCACCTAAAATCGAGGGGTATCCGGTAACCGATTCCACTGTTGTTGCGTCTATCCCCATGCTTGTGATATATTCATACGTGCCACCGGTACTAAAAATTTGTATATTCCGATCGTGTAGCATGCGGATAATCACGTCTAAATTATTTTTATGATATACAGAAATAAGTGCTGATTTAATTTGTTTCACTGATTACATTTTTATGTTTGATACCGTGATCTTACAACCCTGCAATTTTATTAAAAATCAAGTTGATAAACAACCTGTGATTTTGATCTTTTCGATAATTTTATCCGAAATATAAAACTTCATCATTTATGCTTTTACTCAAATTATTAAAGGAAAGTTTCATTTTTGCCCTTAACTCAGTTATTGTGAATAAGGTGCGTACGACACTTTCATTATTGGGGATTACCATCGGAATATTCAGTATTATTTCGGTATTAACGGTTTTTGATTCGTTGCAAACCAGTATAAAGAATAGTTTTGATGAGTTGGGTAAGGATGTGATTTTTGTTACCAAGTGGCCCGTGGTTGGAAATCCGAATACCCCATGGTGGAAATACTGGAATCGTCCACAACCTACGGAACGGGAGCAACGTGAAATTTTGCGCCGAAGCAATGCTGCTGAAACAGCGGCTGCGTACTATACCTTCAGTAAAAATATTAAGTTTCACTCTAAAACCATCGAAAATACAAGTATTCAGGCTGTTACCCATCAGTTTGATCAGGTAGTTTTTTTTGAACTGCAGGACGGGCGTTATTTCACTATTGATGAAGCGAATGCGGGGCGAAACGTGGCTATCGTGGGCGCAAAAATTGCCGAAAATCTCTTTGATGCAATCGACCCCCTGGGTCAGCAAATTAAAATCGGAGGAAAGAAGGCCATTGTGATTGGTGTTTTTAAACAGCAGGGGAATAGTGCTATGGGAAATTCGACCGATGAGGTAATAATGGTGCCTATGGGATTTGGGAAAACGATTTCTTTTTCCCGGAATGTGAATATGGAAATTGCCGTGAAGGCCAAAGAGGGGGTAAGTAATGCTATGCTCAAAGATGAAATTGCCGGAATTCTGCGCACGGTCCGGAGTATTAAAGCCGGTGAAGAGGACTCGTTCGATATCAATGAGATTTCTGTTGTTACCAATTATAT
>RZYD01000730.1 GCA_009930445.1 Bacteroidia bacterium
TCCGGGATAAGCTGCTTTTCACCTCTTGGGCCATTTCACAAAAGCCTTCTTCATTCATCGTTATCGTCATTAACATATTCTTATCGAGGTTAAACTGCTTCTGATAAAACATTTCTTCTTCCTGACGACAGAAAAACTTGATTTCCCATTGTTGTTTTTTTGCTTTTGCGAATCGATTTTCGATATCCTGACTACTGTATTCACGCGATGCGTTTTCCATCCCATCTGTAAAAATGACGAAAAACGCCTTTTCTCCGGGTTGTATATGCCCTTGTACCCGTGCAAATGATCCACCAATGGCATCGTATAGAGCCGTAGAGAAATTTGGCTGGTATTCTTTTGCCGTTAGTTTTTTCAGGTGCTTAACCGGCACTCCGGTGAAACGAAAGTCGATGCTGTCGTTAAAGCAACACAGTGTAATTCTGATCTGCCGCCCGGGGTGTTCCTTCTGCAGCAACCGGATCATTTCCACTTGCTGGTTAAAGCTGGATATTACCGCTTTTTTTATTCTTTCCATCGAACCACTTTGGTCGAGAATCAGGACATAATGCATTGTTTTTTCCATAGTATTTATTTTTGTTTCCTGTTAATGTAAGAAGGATGCAAAATGTCACACAGCAAATCCGCTTTTTTTATAATTTTGTTTCTTTTATAATTTCTGCCTTAATATGACGACATCTCCAACGGCTAACTCTCCGGAACATTCGTACGGTCTGGAGCCGGAAAATTTAACTGACTACCGCGCTATTATCCGTTCGGTTATCGTTTACGGGAAAACGGTATTGCGCCATGAAATCAGCGGGTTACTCCGGCAGCCTGCGAAGGATTTTGATTATGGGGCTTTCGACCATAGGGGTTTACTGGTGGCAGAATTTGAACCGGATAACATCACATATCTTATTCGTCCCGACGTTTTGGAATTTACTCACGATCGTTGTCAGGCTTATGCCGTCACTGACATCGCCTTTCTGACGGAGCCTCAAAAAACGGATACCCTTCTTGCCTTGATGGCCGAAAAAAATCCGGCTGTTTTCAATTATCTCTACCAGTATGAACTGCCCGGTATAATTGCCCTTGTGATGAGAAATTCAGGGAATGAAGAATCGGGGAAAGATATTTTTCAGGAGGCTGTATTACGGGTTACCGAAAAAGTATGTACCGGGACATTATCGCTGAAGTGTACTTTCAGCACATTTCTTTATTCGGTGGCGCGTAACCTTTGGTTTAACGAATTGCG
>RZYD01000731.1 GCA_009930445.1 Bacteroidia bacterium
AACATGAATGAAGAATGGTTTGGGATTTGCGCCAAAGGGCCTACCAATGAACGCGGGTTATACGATTTATATCCCCGGGCTGCTTTTTATGCGCTTCAAAAGGCACATCTAATCGATCCCTTTGGCGAAAATGTGACGATTGAGACTATAAAATCGCATTTTGAAGCCATAAATTTGATGGATGCCGTTTCGATGGCACGGGGCGATAAAGCATTATTGGTGACTGAACAGTTAAAGAAAATACGTTTTAGCAGTTTTCGGGGTGAGTTGACTACCTTTAGTACGGGAGGAACACGAATTTCAACTCCCGATGTGGCCGATCCGGCGGAAAGTACGTATCCTAATGAATTAGGCTTTGACCACATGCAATCCTTTTACCTGGGCGTGGAAGCCAAACCCAATGAAAGTTTCAGCGCCAACATTATTTTCAATGTGCTGGGAAATGTGGCCGAAAACCCTATTGATGAAATATTTTATGAAAACCGGGGCAGGGTACAAACCGTAGAGGAGTTTAATATTTCGGGCGCTAACGGAGCCGGGGTTAAATTAACCGGTAGTGAGCGGCTTAAAGTATACAGGGGCGACATTCAATGGAATACCAACTGGTTTGATATGAAAAGTTTTTACCGTACCGGCCATTATCATTGGGGTGATGAAGGGGACTTTTTTGGGTTGTATCCTGAAGCAAATTATGGCCCCAATATCGATATATATAATGGTAATGCTCCCTTTGGATTTGAATTTCAAGGAAAGAAGTCGCTGGATGGTTTAAAGATGGCTTTTGGCCCTGAGCTATGGTGGGGTGCAAACCCGGCGATATTATTCAAATATTCAAAAATAGTCGGCAAGTTTACCCTTACCGGGATGTATCATGAGGATCTGGATGAACAAGCTCCTGCGGTATCTTCTTTTGCTGTCCCCACGCCGCCTACACGCCGTGCAACCTTGCACCTGGAAAGAAAACTGGGCGCTGTAACGATTGAATTGGGGGGTATCTGGGCAGGACAACCGCGAATTGGTGAAGTTTTCCAAATCGTAGAAGGGGAAGAAGGTAATTATACGGTATATCAGGACAAAATAAATTTATCCGATACCTGGGGTGGAAAAGCCAAAGTAAAAGTGGGCATGGGTCCCTTGCAATGGTATGCTCAGGGCGCTGCCATGGGGCTGGTTGCCGGAGGGGGTGCCGATTACACCAAAACATTTACCGGGTGGCGCCTTAAGGATTCAGGCAG
>RZYD01000149.1 GCA_009930445.1 Bacteroidia bacterium
TTAATCCGCTGTTGATTACCGCCGGTGAGTTCATCGTCATAATGCCAAGATCAAATTTCCAGATCACATGGCCATTTTCCGGGTTCAGAAACCATAATTCTCCGCGGGCATTGAGAAACAAAACCCCGTTTTTTGCAATTATAGGCGCAGCCTCTATTTTCATCCCTGTATTTACAGTCCAGCGGAGTGTTCCTATTCTGGCATCAAAACAATAGGCATGTTTATCATAGCTTCCGATAAAAATCAGGCCTTCGTGACAGGCTACACCTGAAACAAAGGGTAAATTATTTTCGGTTTTTTTGTATTGCCATGCCTGTTTTCCGGAGGGGAGATGAACACAGGTTATTCCCCCGTCATAATCCCCCGTGCAGGCAAAATCCCCGAAAATACAGGGTGATCCGGCAATATACGTGGCCACATCGTAGCGGTTAATCCGTGTTCCGTCGTTGCTGTTCACTACATGAATATACCCATCGCAGCCACCAAAAACAATCCTTTCATTTTTTACGGCTACGGTACCGTTGAGGTAATTATCCAATTCATATTTCCAAACCCCTAATCCTGTTTTTGCATCAATACAATGCAGGTAATAATCGTAACTTCCTGCCAGAATACAGGTATCTCCATTTCGTACAAACCAATTCGGTGCTCCCATGATCTGATTATCGGCGGTGTATTTCCATTTTTGTTTACCCGATAGCAAATCAAATGCATACAGGTTACCTGAAAGGTCGCCCTGAAACACTGTTTGTTTAAGAAGCAATGCCGTTGCTTCAATGCTGTTTTCAGTTTTAGTGCTCCAGTGCAGATTTCCCAGGGTATCAAGGCAGAAAAGAATTCCGTCGGTATTACCGATTACTATATAATTACCCGATGCAATAGGTGCTGCTTTTATTGGTGCGTTTGTTTCCACAATTTTTTGGATCGTGTTAACGGCAGCAATTGAACCCTCATAATATCCGGTGAGTGCCTGATTTTGAAAGTGGCTGGCATGCGGATGCTGGCCCAGTGCCCAGGTTGGGAAAATAAAAAGCAGAAATAGTATTTGTATCCTTTGATTCATTAATTACAATGGTTATTGGTTAAATTTTATGGCTGAAGAGGAGTAGTGCATTCCGTTTTCACTGATCACCAGAATATGGTAAAGGCCGGAGGCGATATGTCGGGTATTTAAGGTACATGCATTGCCTTGTTTTATTTCCTTCCGGCGGGTTATACGGCCGTAGCTATCGAGAAGAATTATTTCAAAATTTCCGGGTGTACTCCATTGCAGGGTAAGTTGTTCGCAAAAGGGATTGGGATGTAAGGCAAACTGCCGGGCCGGGTCGGAGGGTATACCGGTACTGGTGGTATCGGAGATGGTAACCGGAAGCGTCAGGGTATCGCTGGTAACCGGATTACAACGGTTGTTTATTGCTGTTAGCATAACATGATAGGCTCGCGTATTGTTGAAGCGATGGATGGGATTTCTTTCTGTGGAAAAATTCAGTAACCCACTTTCCGGGTCATCAAAATTCCATTGCCATTCATCGCTGTTGGAGGAGAAGTTTATAAAATTTACTTCCGCCAGGTTTGTTTCGGGGTCAATTGCCGGGAAAAACGGCGACCAGCCAAATAGTGCGGCCGGATTCAGACATATTAGGGTGTCGCGCCATTTCGCGTCAGTATATACTTCTAGCGTATTAAATAATACATAGCCGTTAACTTCTGATAAAACCATATTTTCTTCCGGCGAAAACCATTGATAACGGATTTGATGGTTCATGGGGTTTTCCACCACAGAACCGTCGACAATGAGGGTATCCGACAGGAAAATTTCTGTTTTCAGGCGTAATACATTCGAATAGGTTTTCCAGGGCAGAATAAGCGTACCATATCCATCGGCTTCTGCGTGCGAGAAACGGTCATAACTGTAAATAAATGGCTGACCTACCGGTGTAAGATCAATGCGATAGCGTCCGTGAGAAGTGTAATTAAGGCCATAATAGAGTGGAAATTTGAGTAGGGTATCCGGATCATCAAGTGCAATTACTACCGGGAGAAAACCACCCGCTGTTCCGGCCAGTGCAGCCATCATGGTATGGATTAACCCGGAGTTTTCTTTATCGTATATTGTGGTAAACGCAGCCATTGATAAGCCGCCCAGATCCAGTGTATCGGTGGCTGTTTGCGACATATAAGCCAGCGTAGTCCAGTTATTCAGGCATGTTACGGGATTACCTCCGCCGGCAATACAGGTAAGGATATAGCTTTCACGGAATCCGTTTTCATTCGGATCGAGATAGGTTATAAATTGCTGTGCTGTTGGGGTGAGCGCAGTGAAATCCCAGGTGTGGTTTTCTCCGGTTGGTTGGAAATTCAGGCCGGTTAGTTGCATGGCACCCGTAGAAGAAAACAGATGTTCATCACCAGGGTTAGCAAAATCTTCTGCATGATAGATGGGTTGTGCAACAATAAAAACAGTCCATCCTGTTGTAAGAATTATAAGCAGTAGTTGTTTCATGGGTGTTCACAGTGTTAAAGAATAGCATAAAAGGTGCGAAGTGAATGGTTTTATTGGCTCCGGGTTTTCCCTGATCATCCATACTGCGCGATCAAAAAGTAAAAGTACAAAAAAAGAGGTGCTATCTTTAAATATTAACACCTCAAAAACATCATGAAACTATATATTAATTCACCTTTTTTCGTTCTATGGCGCCAAAGGGACACAAGTCGATACAAATCGAACATTTTATGCATTTAAACGGATTCACTACAGGATAAACAGATTTATCGGATTGTGATATTGCCTTTTGGGGGCAGGAATTGATCCCTACACACCAATGATTTGTACGGCATTTTTCTTTGTTCACCTGTATTTCGTGCATGAAAGGTTACGATGTTTTTATTTTTTTAAGGAAGTCTTCCAGCATTCCACCTAGCAGATAACCTAAAATTGCGCCAAAAATTGTCGAAAAATACCAAATGGATTGAATCGGGCATGAGCCCGTGCTACATCCAATAAAACGCCAGTATAGAAATCCACCGATCGCACCAGCCACAAGAAAGACAATACGGATTAAATAGGGTTTGAACCGTTTTTTCATGCGTAATCGATTAGAATTTGTTGGAATTAACGACTTTTAACTCGGTAAAACCTATTTTGATGCTTTGTTTTGTAAGGCCGCAACGGGAGAATTGCCGGTATTAGTTAACATTTAATACTTCGCCAATCACCTGTTTGAATGTATCTTTGGGTAATGCACCGGCAGCCATCTGCGGCTGGCCGTCAACCGGAATAAAAAGCAACGATGGAATGGAACGAATTCCAAACAATCCGGCCAGTTCCTGTTCTGCTTCCGTATCAATTTTGTAAATCACAAGCTTATCGCCATATTCTTTCTGTAATTCCTCGAGAATAGGAGCTACCATTTTGCAAGGTTGACACCAATCGGCATAAAAGTCAATAATTGCCGGAGAGGTTCCGTTGTATTTCCATTCTTTATTTGTTTCAAAATCAAAAACCTTTTCTTTGAATGTTGTTTTTGTTAGATGCTCTAATGCCATTTTTTTAAGTTTAAGTTATAGTAATGCTTTTAAATGTATATAAACAATTTTTCGTACAATTGTTCAAAAGGTGTTCCAAATATTTAATTTTTTACATATTTAATTTTTTGGATACAAAATGTCATGTATAGCTGACACATTTTCATGAAATGATAGGTTGGCTGTGGAAAGTATTATTTTTTTAATCTTAATGAACGTTAATTTTTTGCTGAGCCCTAAATACATTTGTAAATTTGTGGTGCAAAAAAAAATACGACTATGGGGAAAACCGTACTTACAATAGCGTTAATGGCCCTGGCATTGATTTCTTGCAATCGGGGCCCGGTATATGAGCACTATATTACCTTTGAGGATGGGATTTGGGATCGATTTACAACACTTGATTTTGACATTTCCATTGAAAAAGCCGGACAGCCCTATGATATCATTATGGTACTGGAATATGCCATTTCTTTTCCGGAAGATAAGATTCCCTTTCACATTATTATGACCACGGCTGGCGGAGAGGAGCGGATTAACGAGTATCATCCCCGGATCAGGAGTCATAAAGGAATGCTTTATGGCGAGGTAAGTGACGGAAAGGCGGTTCAGGAGGTTATGCTTCGCCGTTCGCACTCCTTTACCGAAGCAGGTAGGGCTACCATAAATGTTGAGTGTTTCTATCCGCGCTCCCCGATTGAAGGTATTTATAAGTTGGGGATTGTAGTACGGGAGTCGGAGATAGAATAAAACGGGAGCAACAAGGCGTGAATCAACGATCCTGACCCTGGTGAGAAATATTCAATTTGAAATATTGGGTTATTTAGCCACAATCCTTTTTCATGTTTTTACAAGTTTGATGAAGGCATAAATCATTGCTTTTCTGTGGGTTCCTCTGACCGATCCGGCGAATAAGTAGTTTTTTTTCCCTAAACAGTAAATTCGCAAAAATTTGCGTAAAAGTAAGCGAAAATCCGAATAGGAAGAAAACTTCCAGATACTCTACGAAAGAGAGAATCATGGAGTAGATGCCCGTTGGTTTGGTGTCAGTAGTGAAGCTACCCGCGCTGATGCAATAGTATGAATAAAAATGTTTAGTTTTGAAATTGCATATTGAAATTGTCCGGTTTATAGGAGGCTAAACCATTTCCTGTCCTGATTTTTTAAACCCGTACACTCCGTAAAGCTTTGATCAATCTACAAAATTATAATGCCGTAGTAATGCAGTACTAAAAAACCAATGTTGCAGGGTTATTCGCGTACTAAATTATCACGAAAGCCACAACCTATCGTGTACATTTGCGTCGAAATCTTTAAACCATTATTCCCATGAAAAAAATTGATACATTAAGGCTTTCCTTGCCCATTGCAGTAAAAACGTTTTTCCTTGCCGTTTTGATCATTTCTGATTTTTCAGTATCCGGTCAAACACTACCTGAGTTAGATTGGTCAATAAATTACCCTGGCATCTACACTGATCTTACAAGACAACTCATTTCAACCCGTGATGGTGGTTATATTATGGTTGGAGAAAGTGAATCATTCGGCCCCGGCATAATTTCAACTCTTTTAAAAAAATGTGACTCAACGGGAAATGAAGAATGGAGTAAATCCTATGGAGGAAGTGCGTTTGACCTTCCGACCGCAGTAATCGAAACCGCTGACAATGGATATCTTATCGCCACTTATACTACATCCTTTTTACCCGAAGGGACAAACATCCGCTTAATTAAGACAGATGTCATTGGAGATACAGTATGGACCCGGGTAATTCCCGAAAGCAATGGTTGTATCGTTGCTTTTGCCGGTTGTGTAGTGGAAACCCATGATAAGGGTTATTTGGTTGCAGGTTCAGGCTGGAAAGCTCCCAATTGCAATCAAATTATGCTGTTCAAGGTAAGCCAAGCAGGAGAGCCGGAGTGGCACAGCGAAATAGGTGGAAATTCGGATGATTACGGTGGATGCCTCCAAACAACTATAGATGGAAACTTCATTCTTGCGGGTCATACTTTTAGTTTTGGAAGTGGCTTATGTGATGGATATCTGGTAAAATTTGATCAGAACGGAGAAGTTCTTTGGAGCAATGCTCTTGGAAGTACAAATTATGATTCGTTTCGCTTTGTGCGCCAAACATCTGATGGAGGGTATATTGCTGTTGGCTCAACACAATCGTTTGGCAAAGCTGAGCAAGGTTTTGTAGTAAAGACTGATTCATCAGGCCTGACAGAGTGGACAGCTGCACATGGCGGGGTTGGTAACGAAGGGTTTGAAGGAGTTATTGAAACATCGGTTCTGGATTACATTATTACAGGCTCAACAAATAGCTATGGAATTGGCTTGCATGATTTCTTCATTGTCAGGATAGATCAAAATGGAGAATTGACAGATATGGAAACCCATGGTGGTGAAGATGAAGATTTTGGTTCCACAATTGAATGGATACCTGGAAAAGGTTACATTGCGGGCGGATCCTATTCCGGAGATCAATACCTGGATTTTTGGGCGTTATGTTTTAATTCCGATTCGCTCTCTACCCCAGTGAATCAGTTTCCGATGACTGCTTCATC
>RZYD01000732.1 GCA_009930445.1 Bacteroidia bacterium
GTTTCAATCCACGCCCCCGCGCGGGGGGCGACGGCATCTGGCCACACGGTTTATGCTCGTGGCAAATGTTTCAATCCACGCCCCCGCGCGGGGGGCGACTTGTCCCAAAGCCAAGCAGTGAAACTGGCGGACTCGGTTTCAATCCACGCCCCCGCGCGGGGGGCGACTCACGACAGGCTAAAAGAGGCCGTGGCGTGGGTGTTTCAATCCACGCCCCCGCGCGGGGGGCGACGCGTGGGGCCATGTCGTGTCCGATAAAATCAGACGGTTTCAATCCACGCCCCCGCGCGGGGGGCGACTGGTGGTGGAGGTGGTGCGACGATGTTGTATTGGGTTTCAATCCACGCCCCCGCGCGGGGGGCGACGCAAGAGTTTGCGATTGTGCCCCGCCCGCTGACAGTTTCAATCCACGCCCCCGCGCGGGGGGCGACCTTTCCAACCTCGATAGCGGCGGAGTAGGCGATGGTTTCAATCCACGCCCCCGCGCGGGGGGCGACGCCGTCATAGCGATGGCCGTGGCCAGGGATAAAGGTTTCAATCCACGCCCCCGCGCGGGGGGCGACTTTTGCCGGGGAACCGCCCCGGCTCGGGGTTACTTGTTTCAATCCACGCCCCCGCGCGGGGGGCGACGCACCGCGATCCAAACTTGGCTGCCGTTGATCGTGTTTCAATCCACGCCCCCGCGCGGGGGGCGACGTCCACCGGCACTGACTGGGATGCCGGGACATGGGTTTCAATCCACGCCCCCGCGCGGGGGGCGACCGATATAGCCACGGTGCTTGGCCTGACACTTGAGGTTTCAATCCACGCCCCCGCGCGGGGGGCGACTGCTCACGACAGGCTAAAAGAGGCCGTGGCGTGGGTGTTTCAATCCACGCCCCCGCGCGGGGGGCGACCCAGTATTTCCCCCTCTCCTCCCCATCCTCATACTGTTTCAATCCACGCCCCCGCGCGGGGGGCGACCGCTCAAAGTCGTCACTGACCGGGGTGTCATGGCCGGTTTCAATCCACGCCCCCGCGCGGGGGGCGACATCATCGTCCATGGAGGTTCTTGTGTGCCAATGACGTTTCAATCCACGCCCCCGCGCGGGGGGCGACTCCCACGTCTGGTTGACCGTGGCAATGGCCAGTTGGTTTCAATCCACGCCCCCGCGCGGGGGGCGACCGTCCCGCGAGTACGTCAGCCCGCTGATGTCTTGCGTTTCAATCCACGCCCCCGCGCGGGGGGCGAC
>RZYD01000150.1 GCA_009930445.1 Bacteroidia bacterium
TCTTCCTGAATTTCAGCTGCTTTATTTACATACAGCGCCCCAAGGTTATAGTTCGGATCAAAATAGTCAGGGTTTAATTCAATGGCCTTCTGATAGGCTTCTGCCGCTTTCGTGTAATCACCAAGCTGGTCGTATGAAGCACCTGCCGCAAAGAAAATTGTTGGGTTTGTATCATCAATTTTCATCAAATGTGACAACGTTTCAATGGTTTTCTCATTGTCTTCCAGTTTAAGATAGATATTAGCTTTTGTTACAATAATATCAATATCTTCCGGATACTTTTCTGCTGTTATATCAATAATTTCCAATGCTTTATCGTAATTTCCGGCGTCAAATTCTTCCTGAATTGCTAATTTATACGCCAAATTTGCATTGTTCATCGACGAAGAGTCAGTAGTTCCAAGCTGGGTTAAAATATTATACGCTTTTTCAAAGGCATCTGCTGATTCCAGATAGGCTTTTTCGTTGTATTTCAATACCGCCAGATTAAAAAGGTTATCATAAATAACCCCCATATTGGCCAACGCTTTCTGGCGTAAGTCTTCGTCCTCTGTATTGTACGTAATTGAATTCAACAGTGCTTCTTCAGCTTCTTTCAAAAAATTACGATCTGCAAATTTATTTTGGGTTGGATCTACAATTTCCACCAGAATATTTTCCTCGTTAAAAATATACTCCAGGTTATATTTATAAATAAGCCGGCGACCTTTTGATCCGTCCTCAAATTTGTAACGTTTATCCGAAATGGGCTTAATAGGTTGGTATTCATTTCCAAATGAAGCCATGGTTTCTTCGACTTTTTCTCGGGTAATTCCCGGCTCACAACTTGCCTTCCATTTATATAAATTATTTATTTCTAAACATATAGCTCCTTTGTAAAACCAGGCTTTATGATCTGCTTTCGTATCCGGATGAACCACTGCTTTATCGGCGGCTTCGAGGGCCTCTCCCAGTTGTTCATTTCTTAGATAGTTGGATGCATTCTGAATTTCAACTTTTTGTGTAAATCCTGCAGTTGCAAACAGAAGCAGCATTGCGGCAACAATGATCTTTTTCATATCAAACAATTTAAATTCTTAATTATTTTCCTATTGTTCAAGTATTCTTATTCTTAAAGGATTTTATCCTGACAAAACTAATAAAACCGGGATTAAGAATCAATATCTGTGCCATTTTCCGGAATATCCGATTCAGTTGCCGATGCCTCCGGTGTTTCGATAGCATTCTTGTCAATAATTTCGGAGGTTATTTCATCCATAGATTCCAGCATTTCTTCCTCGTCTTCGACATTCACTTTTGTTACCGCTGCAATCGAGTCTCCTTCACGTAACTGAATAAGGCGTACCCCCTGGGTTGCCCGTCCCATAGTCCGGAGCCCGGATACGGCCATTCGGATAGTAAGTCCCGAGCGATTGATAATCATCAGATCATCGCTGTCGATCACACTATGAATTGAGATCAGGTCACCCGTTTTTTCAGTAATACTCATTGTTTTTACCCCTTTACCGCCTCTGTTCGTGATACGGTAATCGTCGAGGGCGGAACGTTTTCCATATCCGTTTTCCGACACGACCAATACTTCGTGAATCGGATCATTGATACAAATCATTCCGATTACTTCGTCTTTTGGGGAGTTAAGGGAAATCCCTCGCACTCCGACTGCATTTCGACCCATTGGACGGACTTTTTCTTCATTGAAACGGATTGCACGACCAGAGCGCAGGGCCATTAATACTTCATTCTTCCCGTCGGTCAGGCGTGCTTGCAGAAGTTCATCCTCCTCCCGGATGCTAATAGCATTGATTCCATTTTGGCGTGGTCTGGAATAAGCTTCCAACGATGTTTTTTTAATTACCCCTTTTTTAGTGCACAGGATGATAAAATTATTATTGATATACGTTTCGTCCTTTATGTCTTTCAGATTAATGAATGCTTTCACTCTGTCGTCGGGAGAAATACTTATCACATTCTGTATCGCTCGTCCTTTGGATGATTTCGATCCTTCCGGTATTTCAAATACCCTGAGCCAGAAACATTTTCCTTTTTCAGTAAAGAAAAGCATATAGTTGTGCATGGAAGCGATAAAAATGTACTCAACGAAATCATCATCCCTTATGGAAGAGCCCTTAGCTCCTACTCCTCCCCTTCCCTGCCTGCGGTATTCTGTAAGTGGCGTACGTTTGATGTAGCCCAGATGAGAAATAGTCACTACCACATCATTATCCGCAATAATATCTTCGATCCGGAAATCCTGAGCTGAATATTCAATTTCAGTACGTGGTTTATCGCCATATTTTTCTTTAATTTCCAGCAATTCGTCTTTGATAATTTTCATCCGCTGATCCTTGTCTTCCAGAATTAGCTTCAGTTCGGCAATCATCAACATCAATTCATCATATTCACTTCTGATTTTTTCCTGCTCCAGACCAGTAAGTTTCTGCAGGCGCATATCCAGAATTGCGCGGGCCTGTAGTTCAGAGAGGTCAAACCGTTCAATCAGCCCGTTACGTGCTTCTTCCGGTGTTTTGGAAGCGCGGATCAGCTCAATAATGGCATCGAGATTATCGAGAGCAATCAGCAAACCCAGTAAAATATGGGCTCTTTTTTCGGCTTCATTAAGTTCAAATTGTGTTCGTCGTACAACGACTTCGTGGCGGTGATCGACAAAATGTTTGATAATTTGCTTCAGGTTAAGCAACATAGGCCTCCCGTTGACCAGTGCGATATTGTTAACACTGAAGGAAGTTTGTAAAGCAGTGTACTGGTACAATTTATTGAGCACCACATTGGAGATGGCTTCTTTTTTCAGTTCATAAACGATACGAAGTCCATTCCTGTCACTTTCATCGCGAATATCGGAAATCCCTTCAATTTTTTTCTCGTTTACCAGGTCGGCCGTTTTTTTAATCATTTCGGCTTTATTCACCTGATAGGGTATCGCGGTAACGACAATGGATTCTCTTCCATTTGCATGTTCTTCAATGGTAGCCACACCACGCATTACAATTCTGCCTTTCCCGGTTTCAAAGGCATCCCGGACTCCTTCATAGCCATAAATTATACCTCCGGTTGGAAAATCAGGAGCTTTAATGTATTTCATAAGGCCACTGATATCAATTTCATTGTCATCGATATAGGCAATGGTGCCGTCGATCACTTCTGAAAGGTTATGGGGTGCCATATTGGTTGCCATACCCACGGCAATACCGGAAGCTCCGTTGACCAGTAATTGCGGTATACGGGTTGGTAACACAGTAGGTTCCTTCAGCGTATCATCAAAGTTCAGCTGAAAGTCAACGGTATCCTTATTAATATCCGTTAGCATCTCTTCAGCGATTTTCTGCAATTTTGCTTCCGTATAACGCATGGCTGCAGGGCCGTCACCATCGATCGATCCGAAGTTACCCTGTCCGTCGACTAACGGATAGCGCAACGACCATACTTGCGCCATACGTACCATAGCTTCATAAACAGCCGTATCTCCATGGGGGTGATATTTTCCGAGTACTTCCCCGACGATTCTGGCTGATTTCTTATATTGTTTCCCTGCGGTAACGCCTAAATCAAGCATTCCGTAAAGAATTCGACGATGTACTGGTTTGAGGCCATCTCTGACATCGGGCAGTGCACGGCTTACAATAACACTCATAGAGTAATCGATGTAAGCCGATTTCATCTGGTTCTCGATATTTACCTTAACAATCCGCTCTCTATCCTGCATATCTACACCTTTAATTCATTCATTTACAATACCTTAATTTTAAATCACATAAAAGACGAATTTACAAAAAAAAACGTTTGATCCAACAGAGATACGGGCGATATATTACTAACATGGATTTGTTGATAATTAACCAGCGCCAAAACGCGTCAATTGTGGTTTGGTATTATATTTGATATCGATATTCGTTTTGCGGTTTTGTTTCAGTTAAAATAAACTAAAACTGCCAACGATTGTTCATTTGATAATTATAAAGGATTACTAATATGGAAGCAAAATTCTCAAAACATGTAAAAGATGTAATAACGTACAGCCGTGAGGAGGCCCTTCGCCTTCGTAACGAGTACCTGGGTGTTGAGCATCTTTTTCTGGGAATGGTGCGGGATGGAGAAGGAATTGCCATTCAGATATTAAAATATTTGGGTGTCAACCTGATGGATGTTCGCAAACGTATTGAACAGGCAGTAGCCGGATCAATGACAACTAATGATACCCTTAAATCGGAAAATATTCCGTTGATCAAACAAACGGAACGAGCCCTTAAATTAACCTATCTGGAAGCCCGTACCTTTAACAGTGAATTTATTGGCACAGAGCATCTTTTGCTCGCAATTCTCAAAGATAAAGACAACATTGTAAGTGCATCACTCAACCAATATGGACTGGGTTACGATGAAGTAAAAAAAGAGATCATGTCAACGATCTCCAATACACCACCTCAAAGCTTTCCTGATCCGTCGGAAAATATTAAAAATGACTATCCGGACGAGTCGGGCGATGATGAACTGGAGGAGGAATTTTTTGGTTCTTCTCAGGCGCCCAAAAGCCGCAAATCAGTGCCTGAATCCAAAACGAAAACCCCGGTGCTGGATAATTTTGGCCGTGATATTACCCGGGCTGCAGAAGAAGGACGCCTTGATCCTATCGTTGGCCGGGAAAAGGAACTGGAACGAATTGCACAGATTCTGAGCCGCAGAAAGAAAAATAATCCAATTTTAATTGGTGAACCCGGAGTTGGAAAATCAGCAATTGCCGAAGGATTGGCCCTGCGGATTGTCAGCCGAAAAGTTTCCCGGGCACTTTTCAATAAACGGATATTTACACTCGACCTCGCTTCGGTGGTAGCCGGAACAAAATACCGGGGACAATTTGAAGAACGGCTTAAGGCTGTGCTCAATGAACTGGAAAAAAATCCGGATATTATCCTTTTTATCGATGAAATTCATACCATCGTTGGTGCCGGCAACGCCAGTGGAAGCCTCGATGCCTCTAACATTTTTAAACCGGCATTGGCCCGCGGTGAAATTCAATGCATAGGCGCCACTACCCTGGATGAATACCGGCAGTATATCGAAAAAGATGGTGCTCTTGAACGCCGGTTTCAAAAAATTTTAGTTGAACCGACTTCGCCGGATGAAACTTTTGACATCCTAAATAATATCAAAGCAAAATACGAAGATCACCACCTGGTAAAATATTCGAATGAAGCCATCCAGGCATGCGTTACACTGACTACTCGTTACATCAGCGACCGCTATCTTCCCGATAAAGCAATTGATGCACTCGATGAAGCCGGTGCAAGGGTTCACATTAAAAATATAAACGTACCGCCGGAAATCATCAATATTGAAAATGCAATTGAAGAAACGCGCCTGAAAAAAACTCAGGCCATTGGTGCTCAAAAATTTGAGGAGGCTGCGCGTTTTCGTGATATTGAGCGAAAATTACAGGATGACTTATCGCTGGCCAAAAACCGGTGGGAAGAAGAGGCAAAAATTCATAGGGAAGCTGTGACAGAAGAAAATGTGGCAGAAGTTGTTGCCATGATGACAGGAGTCCCTGTGCAACGAATTGCTGAAAATGAAAGCAATCGCCTGATCAATATGGATTCTGAACTTCAGGGATCGGTAATCGGCCAACAAGATGCCATCAAAAAAGTTGTCAAGGCAATTCGTCGGAACCGTGCCGGCCTGAAAGATCCGAATAAACCCATCGGAACCTTTATCTTTCTGGGCCCTACAGGCGTTGGAAAAACCCACCTTGCCAAAGTACTCGCACAATACCTGTTCGACTCTCAGGACGCCCTGGTGCGAATAGATATGAGCGAATATATGGAAAAATTTGCCGTTTCACGCTTAGTCGGAGCGCCTCCGGGTTATGTCGGTTATGAAGAAGGGGGCCAATTGACCGAAAAAGTCAGAAGAAAACCTTACTCTATTGTACTTCTCGATGAAATTGAAAAAGCACACCCCGATATTTTTCACCTGATGCTTCAGGTTCTCGACGACGGCGTTCTTACCGATAGTCTGGGCAGAAAAGTGGATTTTAAAAATACCATAATTATCATGACCTCGAATATCGG
>RZYD01000151.1 GCA_009930445.1 Bacteroidia bacterium
TCAAGTGGTTTTGGGTGGGTGGAAATAGAAGAATAAATTGAATTATACCGTTTATGAAACAAAACTACAAAACAATAATTACGCGTGGCGGATAAGAGCAACCGGGGATGAGGTTGCGGAAAACGTTAGAAGTATTGAACCGAAAAAACGATAACCAAAAATATAGGATATGAGAATATATTTAAAAATTAAGACCGCAAATAAAATCATTCCATTTAACCACCAACCTTTGCTTACTGGAACTATTCACAAATGGTTAGGATGGAACGAAGACCATGGAAAGATTTCTTTATACTCTTTCTCTCAGTTATCCGGGGGGAAAGTGGTGGCAGATGGGTTAAGGTTTAAACTGGGAACATCTTTTTTCTTTAGCTCATATGATGAGACGCTGATAAAAAAGATGGTTTCAGGCATTCAATCAGAACCGGAAATGTTTTATGGATTAATTGTTTCTGAAATAATTATTCAGGAAGACCCTGATTTAACTGATCGAACCTTATTTCATGTTGCAAGTCCGATTTTTATTAAACGAAGGGTTGGAAAAAAAATAGATCACATATTATTTAACGACTCACGCGCCAACACTTGTTTGAAAGAAACCCTTACAAATAAGATGAATAAAGCAGGAATAACTGATGATTCGTTAGATATACGATTCGATAGCTCCTATAATGGGGTAGGTACAAAAAAAATAACATATAACGGAGTGCAAAATAGGGCGAATTGGTGTCCGGTGATAATCGAAGGCAAACCCGAAACAAAGTTGTTTGCGTGGAATGTAGGATTGGGAAATTCAACAGGTATTGGTTTTGGTGCAATTATATAAAGCTTCATTTATCCCTGACAGGGTTCCAAACCCTGGCAGGGATAGTAAACGAAAAGATACAACTATGTTATACATCGTAAAATATACAGGTCCCTTTGGGTTTATCAAACCTTGGACCGCAGTGAGAGATGGTAAAACATTCAGCCAACAATTCCTTACACCATCAATAATTGAAGGAATAAGACAAAAATTGGAAGTTAGTTCCATTGTTCGGCACAAGTTGACCTATTCGTCAATCAGTGTACAACAAGAACAAACGCAAACTCGTGGCTGGGAGAAGAAAACCCAACAGAAAATGATGGTGCGCAAACAATCTATCCTTGAACGTGGAGTAATGATCAACCCGATTCTTTACTTGGCATTTGTGTTAGAAGAAGAGGCTCAAAAAAGTTCAATGCAACACATTTGCTTGTGCCGCAATGAAGATTTGCTTTTTCCCGATCCCGAAATAATGCAATTGGACGAAAATGAATTTGACCAACTAACCGGATTTGAATTGCGGTTTGGCGAAAATGAAAAGTCGTTTTTGGTAGGCTTTAATCGGTTCGATGAGGCGAAACCCATGTATGGATGGTTAGAAATTGCAGGCAAACCCGTTAGTGGAATGTAATGAAGAACCTCGACCACATATTGGCCAAAGGGGAAGAGAACGGACGTGTTACTTTGGTTCAGCATTTATCCGAAGTTTCCCTGCTCGCCGAAATGCTAGCACAGCATCTTGGTTTAGATACATCCATTGCCAGAAAGGGTGCTATTCTCCACGACATTGGCAAAGCGAGTTCTCTTTTTCAAAAGACTTTGAAGAAGAATTTTCAACGGCCTCCCGGATTCTTGTTCCGGCATGAATTGGCATCCCTGTTTTTCATTTCAATTTTAAATGAAGAAGAACAGTATCCTGTAATTGACATGATTGTGGCTCACCACAAATCAATCTATAAGGATGCGGGCGGAAAAGGTTTACTCGATTTGGATGAAAACGAACCGGAGGTTTTTGAGAAGCACATCAAAGGTTTTGATGTTTGGAGCAAAGACGCCCTATCGGTTTTGGAGCATTTCAATATTAAAACCAAACCAATCTCGGTAGATCAGGCCAAGGAAAGTTTTTATGAAGTAGTTGATTATTGCCGATCCAAGAAGTATGGTTATTCAGAATGGAAAGGCGTTTTGATTGCTGCCGACCATTTGGCCTCTGCCATGAGTGGCTATGTCAAACCTTTGGAACGAAAGCTTTTCGTTACACCCGATTTGAGCTATTACCACTCCCGAAAAAGCGAGTTGTATCCGTTATCATTGATTTCTACAGACGATACCCGCAAACACACCATTGTTACGGCTCCAACCGGAGCAGGGAAAACCGACTTTCTGATTCGCCGTTGCACCGGGCGTGTGTTTTACACCCTTCCATTTCAAGCATCGATCAATGCCATGTACGAACGTATAAAAGAAGATTTGAATAACACCGATGCCGATGTTCGTTTGCTGCACGCTGCTTCACGGATAAAATTGGAGAATGGAAAAATTGAAGAAAAGATACTTCAACGACACATTGGTGCTTCTGTTAAAGTACTTACGCCTCATCAAATGGCCTCATTGGTATTTGGAGTAAAAGGTTACGAGGCGATGATTGCCGACTTAAAAGGATGTGACATTATATTAGATGAGATTCATACCTATTCGGAAACTACTCAAGCCATTGTTTTAAAAATTGTAGAAATCCTCTGCAATATTGGTTGCCGGATACATATTGGAACAGCTACCATGCCAACGGTTTTGTACAATCGGCTGGTTGACATATTGGGAGGGACAAACCATATTTACGAAGTAAAATTACCCAATGATGTTTTAGATTCATTCGATAGGCACATTATCTACAAAATAGATTCCATTGAATCCTTGAACAACATTATTGACGATGCCATTCAACAAAATCAAAAAATCCTGTTGGTTTGCAATCAGGTGAAACGGGCTCAGTCTCTATTTGATGAACTATCTGAAAAATATCCTCATGTTGAACGCATGTTGGTGCATAGCCGGTTCAAACGAGGAGTACGAAGTCGATTAGAATCCGAACTGCGAAACATTTACAACAACAGTACCGAGGCTTGCTTGGTGGTTTCAACCCAAGTTGTTGAAGTGAGCCTAGATATTAGTTTCGACCTGATGGTTACCGAATGTGCCCCTGTTGATGCATTGATTCAGCGTTTTGGACGAATTAACCGCAAGCGTTCAAAAGAAACAATTGGGCACTACAAACCCATTTATGTACTTGCACCTCCCACTGAAAAAACCGATGCTTTGCCTTATGGTTTGGAAGTATTGCTACGAACGTTTGAAGCTCTGCCTAATGGCAATTTGATGAAAGAGCGAGATGCACAATTGATGATCGATACAGTTTATCCTTCCATTGAATTTGTAAACATCGACTTGAATGCCGTGTTCAAAGATGGGAGATGGATGATCAAAGAACTTTGGCACAACTCAAAATCGGCACTTTTGGAAACACTCGATATCGATTCGGTTGCCTGTATTGATGAAGCTGACAAAGACCTTTACGACACTTCGCCTTATGAAGAGCAGGCAAAAATGGAAATTCCGGTTTCGTACCGTTCGGTGGGCTATAGGGGCTTGGATAAATCTGCCAATGGTTCAAAACCCTTTGTCATTCCGTCGAAGGCTTACGATAATGAATTGGGTTTTCTGGTTGAATTTGCCAAACCCGAGTTTTACGATGTTTCAATACGATTTTTATAAAAAAACAGATATGATAGCAGCAAATATTGGAAAAATCTTTCTGAATGCTTACAACGAGAAGTATCAAAGCAACTACACTGCAAAAGCGTTTTTCGTTGAAAAGTACTATGAGATTTTCTTTAACCACAACAAATACATGATGCCTGGTGGGTGGTCACCTTTAGAAAATCCCAAAATAAGTTGGGATCAAATGAGACTTGGGAAGATACCCTATGAAACAACAGAAGAAAGGTTTGATCGCTATTCAAAGACAATTGAAAAAATTGAATCGGGGACAGCTGATGTAAGTAATGCTATAGGGTTTCCAACTTTGGATTACACAAAACCAACTTCGGGACAAGTAACGAATCTCGAATTACCAATTAAGACCGATGATATTTATTTATCGTGGATTGGGAGTGGTTTGGGTATTGGAGTGCAAAGCGGATTGTCGCTTCTATTCAGTAACAAGCAAATTTTGCTTGATCTGTTTGAGGGTTGGCAGGTATATCGCGATTATTTAAACAGTACACCTAGCCTGAGAGGAAACCAAATCAACACATGGAATGGACAATGGATTGCACACCGTTACGACAAACTAAGTTATGATGAGGCAAACCCAACAGCATCGTTCAATCCGTTTGGTGCAATGAAAGACGGAGGGATTGAGCTAAATACCCAATCATGGACAAAAGTTCTAATTGGTATTGCCCGCAATTATCCCGAAACATCGTTAACAGCGTATGTTTATAGCTTGGGACAAATGAATATTACTGTGGGCTTTGTGCCATTTAATTTACCTCGCATACGGCAACCGTTTGAACTCTATGACAAGTATTTCGGAACAACCAAACGAGAACAAGTTGAACAATTGTTTGGAACAGCGATAGGCTTTACCAAAGCTTGTCAGATGGGATCAATTGGAGTAAATGCCCTCGAACCAAAAGGGTTTAGGGATAGTATGGCCAAAGGGGTCGTTCCGAAATACAATCCTATCGATGAAGAAAAAAAAATCAATTTTAATACTTATCAAATATGGTTATTAGCTATGCTGAATAATGAACAATTATGGGAAAAGGCGCAACAGATTGCGACTACCCTCAACTCGTACTCTTTGAGCGATAAAAATGCAAAAAAGGTAAAAAGTCAAGAAGTAACAAACCTATTGGCTTCAGTGAATAAAAAGCAGTTTATCGAGTCATTAATCGAAATTGTAAAAGGAAGTCCTGAAACAGATCAACTCGCCGAAATTGCAGAAATTATCCACACCATGCCAGTCGATAATGTACCTTACTTCCTAACCTTAATCCGTTTTCAATACGCAGTAGTAAATAAAAAATCTTAAAACGAATAACTATGAATGCTTACATTTATTTAAGAGCGTTAAAACACGCAGAACACACAGTTTTTTGTGTAGAGAAAGGTCAAAAGACTTATTTCGATCAACAGTTCAATCGTTTTGTTGCTTATTCAAGCGGGCAACAAGTAAAACGCTCAATACTTGATGCTATGACATCAAATTTGAACGTACAAATGGCACCCATCACATTTAACTACAATGTAACTAAGGATAAACAATTGGAAAATAAAGAACCATGGTCTCCATGTGATCCTTCATATGTAGATCAGTTGCTTGGTGGTTGGATGCGTGCTGGCGATGGCATAACTGTAAAACGCCGAAGTCCATTATCTATTTCTGCCATGCGTCCCATTCACCCGTTGCTTGCAGGAACTGACAAAGAAAACCTAACCTTCGACAGAAGTGACAAGCCCGATAGACATCCAGTGAATGTTCGTTGGGGCGATAAATTGATGACCGAAGAAGAAATTGACGAATTCTTGGCAACCAATAACCGTACTCTTCCTCGTCGTAATTGGATTCCTGACAATGTCCGTACTGGTGGACTTTTCGTGTACGATATTGCCATTGACTTGCGTACTCTTTTTTCTGTTTCAACCAATCAACATGAACCTGAATTGTCTAAAGATATAATCGAAGACTTAAAAGCGAAAGGTTGGGTTGAAAGTGAAAATGTGTTTGGGAAATGCTTGGTACTTCCAAAAGAAGAACGTGAGAAAGTGATCCCAGCCTTGGCAAGTGCTTTGTTGAACTGGCGCATCACTTCGAACCAAGCCCGTACTTTCAGTCTAATGGAAACTTTGGCTGTGGCAATCAGTGACAATGCCAACAAATTGGCAGGTGCCATCCGTGCAAAACTGATCGAAGATGGTGAAAAACCGAAGGCTAAACCAATCATCGATGAAACTGCCGGAGCCGATGTTTTTGTAACCCTGCCTTGTTCAAACTATGTAGTTACAGTCAACGAAAGTGCCGATGCCCTCGATCTCGCCGAGCAAAAGCTCATCGACCTGATGATGGCATTCGATTACGAAAACCAGTTGGCGGAAGTTTAATTTTCACCCCTGACAGGGTTCCAAACCCTGTCAGGGGTGAAAGAAAAATATAAACGAATTTTAATGGCTACAACCAACCTTAAAAAATACTTAAAAACCCTTAC
>RZYD01000733.1 GCA_009930445.1 Bacteroidia bacterium
TTACTTACCTTTCTCATCATTTCTTCTGGCTCATCATTCAAATCTAATCCATAATCTTTAACAGCTCTATCATAAACATTTCCATCTGAAAGTAGGGAATCGATAGTGTTTTGTTTTTCTTCTAATTTAGCCTTTTCTTCACTTATAAGACTCATTTGTCTTTCCAAATCGTTTTCTTCCTGATTAGAAAGAGTAATAAGGTTATTATTAGCCATATCATAAAGGCTTAAATAAGAGTTTTCATTATCATCTAATATAGATAATCTAGAAGTATAAAAATTATCTACAACAGCTCTTGCGTTATCTAAATTACCTGTTAATAATTGCTTTCTTACTTCGGCATTTTGTATTCTTCTCTCATATTCATCAATAGCTCTTGCTACACTAGGCTTTAACATATAATCAGCACCTCTTTCTGCTAACATTTTAGCTTCAAAATTAGCTTTTGCTTCTGTTATAGAAAGTAATTCATCATTTATTCCAGATAATCTGTTTAATTCCTGTTCTTTTTGTAATAGAGATTGATCTGCTTTAATTTCTTCTGCTATACCTTTTCTTTCTTCTACACCAGCTTCAACATCTGCTCTTGCTTGTTCTTTTTTTTGTTCTTCTATTGCTTTTTGTTCTTCTCTTATTTTAGCTCTTTCATCTAATAATCTTTGATTTTCTTCTTGTAGTTTAGATATTTGGTCTTGATAACCAAATTGTTTCTTTTCTTCATCTATTACTTGTTGATCTGTTGTAAGGTCTTCTAAAACTTGCTCTTGCCCTTGTTCAATATCTATAACTTCAGGAGCTGGTTCAACAATATTTGGTCTTTGATAACCATATTCAGTAAAAGCATAATCTAGATTTTTTTTATCTGTTAATGACAATTCAGCAGGTTTTTTACCAGCTAAAGCGTCTAATTCTATTATTTGTTGATCTGTCATACCCTCATAAGATTTAGATGGGGTAGCAGGTTTTTGAGGTTCTAATGCCTCACTAAGTCCTGTTGGAAATCCAGAAGCATTCAATTCACCCTCTTCATATTTTCTTTTGATTGCCATTTTATTCTAAATTATATTGCTTAAATGATATTTGAGGTCTTATAGCAGTCAATTTGTTGCTGTAATGCTCTTTAATATCTTCTTTTAGTAATTGTAATAACTGCATAAGCTCATTTCTCTTATTTAAAAGCCCAAAAGAACTAGCATACTCATAAGCTGCCCCTTTAGTTAAATAATCA
>RZYD01000734.1 GCA_009930445.1 Bacteroidia bacterium
AGGCTGAGACCCTGACCTATGTAATGAAACCCGGCGACAGCTACGCCCGAGCTGAAGCACATTTCACTGACCATACCAATATTTTCTTAAATCCTGTAATTCGATACTCAGGAGACATCACTGAATATCAAAAAAATACATCCATAAAACCCTTTCAAACTGTACTTTTTATCATCCTTCGACTTGCGGTCTGGATTTCAGTTTTTAGTTTTATTCTGATTAAAGTAATGCTACAGTGGAGACCCAAAAAGGCATAATTCAACCCTGGGGTTACCGTAAGTTTACCCTGTTTCTGATACTGGGAGCCACGTTGGTGCGAGGCTTTCTGGCGGCGACCACCGATTTGGGAAACGATGAAGTATATTACATCCTGTACGCTATGTTCCCTGATCTGAGTCACTTCGATCATCCCCCCATGGTTGGTTTTACCATTCAGTTGTTCAGTCTGGACCTGTTTTTCCGGTCGGAATTTTTTATCCGGCTTGGTGCCATTATTTTTTCCGCGCTGAGTACGTGGGTAATTTACCTTACGGGAGAAACAATTAAAAATGCCCGAACGGGATTTTTTGCCGCGTTGCTGTTCACTGCGTCGGTTTATGCCTCTCTAATTGCAGGCACATTTATTCTCCCCGATGCGCCACAAATGCTTTTCTGGTTGCTGGCGCTGCTTTCATTTTACCGTGCCTTTGCCACAGAAGAAACGAATAAATACAGAGCACCGATGGTACTGGCTGGAATTTTTACCGGGTTAGCAATGCTATCGAAATATACAGCCATTTTCCTGTGGGTTGGAGCAGCACTTTATGTACTGCTTTATCAACGCCAGTGGTTAAAAAAACCGGTATTCTATCTTTCGGTCCTTATCAGTATGGGGCTGTTTTCGCCGGTCCTCGTCTGGAACCAGCAAAATGATTTTATCAGTTTTTCGTTTCAGGGAAGCCGGGCACTTTTTTCTGAATTCCGTCCCTCCTTTTTCCTTACGGAGTTGCTTGGGGAGTTTTTGTACACCAATCCGATAGTTTATATTATGGTGGCTATTACCCTGTTACAGCTTGTGAAAGGGCGAAAGATATGCGAACAAAAGGCGGTACGGTTTCTTCTGATGATGAGTTTACCGATGATCGGGTTCATCGGGTTGATTTCGTTTTCGAGGCAAACCTTACCCCACTGGACCGGGCCTGCTTTTTTCGCATTGCTTTTACTGACAGCCTGCCGTCTCGACAGCCAG
>RZYD01000735.1 GCA_009930445.1 Bacteroidia bacterium
GTTCCCAGGCCACCGGTAATATGGGGAGGAAATTCCCATCCAAACATTAAAACTTTCATAGTGTTACGGTTTTATTGATTCGTACGGATAATAAATTCGATTAAAAGAAGAGCGGCCACACTGGTTGCATGAGAGATGGTACCACCGGCTTCATAGGGTGGGTCGCCGCTGTAGAGTTGTGAAATACTACCCAACCCATGTTCATTCATCACATCTTCGAATTTCCTGTAAATATTGTTCAAGGCGGGCAGTGAAGAAACGCCATAAAGTGAAAAATAAGCTTCGGCATAAGGCCCGAGCAGCCAGGGCCAGGCGGTACCCTGATGGTAGGCCTGATCACGGTTATTTTGTGTTCCGCGGTAGCTGGAATGATAATTCCCATGCTGAGGGGACAGCGAACGGAGGCCTCTGGGAGTCAGCAATTCACACTGAACGCGATTAACCACCTGCATTCGCACTTCTTCGGGGAGCAACCCATAAGGGCTGGCGGCAGCGATAATCTGATTAGGGCGAATGGCCCAATCTTTAAATTCACCATCAACAAAATCGGCAAGATACCCTTTTTCTTTATCCCAGAAAGTTTGCAGGAAAGCCTCCGGGATAGCATCATGAATTGTCTGCCATTCATCTACAAACACAGTATCACC
This sequence comes from Bacteroidia bacterium, assembly GCA_009930445.1. Taxonomy (GTDB): domain Bacteria; phylum Bacteroidota; class Bacteroidia; order Bacteroidales; family BM520; genus BM520. The sequence goes on from RZYD01000735.1 coordinate 648, forward strand.
GGCACTTTTTGCAAGGAGGAGAGAAAGGGAAATGGCATCGAACCAAAGGGCGTTAAGTTCAACGGCAAGCCCTCTTCGTGGGGTATAAGGGGCGCCATTCACCATGCCATCCATCCAGGTCAGAGGTTTTTCATGGTCTCCAGCCCAAAGAAGCCCGTTTTCGAGCATATGCACACCCTCAGCGGCGCCACGGCGGAACTGGCTTAAAATATTACGCATAACACGGTTGTACTTTAGCCAGATCGCCTTTTCGTCTTTAAAAGTTGCGGCATACCAACGCATTGCATAAAAAAACCATAAAGAACCATCAACTGTAGGCATATATTGTTCACTTCCGGAGCCCCGGTTTTTAAAGAAAGCCCCCTCCATTTCGCTGATCATGGTATCGGTAACTGCGGTAAAAGCAGCAAAATCACCGCGCGTTAGCGCCAAACCCGGCAAGGCGATAAAAGTATCCCTTACCCAGGCGCCAAGCCAGGGATAACCGGCAATTAACCGGGTTCTTTGATCTTTTGTAATAAAAAACTGTTGAGAAGCATTGAGAAGACAATTCAGATAGCTGTTACGGGGCACACGTCG
>RZYD01000736.1 GCA_009930445.1 Bacteroidia bacterium
AGCGCCCCGGGATAGATTAAATGCGATAATCCCATCTGTTTTATCCGCCGCAGCCGCTGAAACCACGGATGCTCAATCAAATCAAAAACAATATCGTCAGGAATATTAATGAATCCATATACCGGATCGTTAAGAATTTTTCGCTTGTTCTGCAATAGGCTGTTCATTTAACTATTTTTGTGTTTTATTATCATCCTTAGTACAATAATTATCAATATTACAACATTATACTGTTATATTCAATAAGAGAAATTAGTTATCGTTAAACGGAAAATAATTATATGGAGAATGGTGTTATATTATGGGTTGACGACGAAATCGACTTGCTTAAACCACATATTATCTTTTTGAAAACCAAGGGTTATCAGGTTGATACTATCAATAATGGTGCTGAGGCGATTGAGAGGGTACAACAGAAAGTTTTTGATATTGTATTTCTGGATGAGCAGATGCCAGGGCTGTCGGGCATCGAGACGCTCGAGCGGATTAAAAATATTGCCCCTAATCTTCCGGTGGTAATGATTACTAAAAGCGAGGAGGAACGGATTATGGAGGATGCCATTGGCTCTAATATTTCTGACTACCTGATAAAACCCGTGAACCCAAACCAAATTCTGCTTTGCCTGAAAAAGAATCTCGAAACAAAAAAGTTGGTGAGTGAAAAAAATACCTTCGACTATCAGCAGGAATTCCGTACCATCGGAATGGAGATTTCGGGTAATCCCGGGTTTGCCCAGTGGGTAGAGATTTATAAAAAATTAACCGGGTTTGACATCAAGCTGGGACGGACGGATGACAGCAGTATGCAAGATGTTCTTTCCATGCAAAAGGAAGAAGCCAACCATGCGTTCTATAAATATATCGAGCGAAATTACATCCAATGGCTTCAGGGAACTACTGAAAACCGCCCGGTGATGTCGCACACTTTATTAAAAGATCACGTTTTCCCTTTGTTTGAAGAAGAAGATTCTCCTTTGTTTTTTGTTGTTGTGGATAATTTGCGCTACGACCAGTGGAAAAGACTGCAGCCCGTTTTTGAAGAGCTGTTCCGGGTGAAAACGGAAGAGGTTTACAGTAGTATTTTGCCCACAACAACCATGTATGCGCGCAATGCAATGTTTGCCGGCCTGCTTCCTTCCGAAATAAAGAAAAAGTACCCGAATTACTGGGTGGATGAAGACGAGGAAGAATCAAAGAACCTATATGAAGCGGAGTTGTTGACCGAA
>RZYD01000737.1 GCA_009930445.1 Bacteroidia bacterium
TAAAAAAACCTTTGTAAAGGATAAATTCTGAAACAAAACCGTTAAAAGGGGGCAAACCACAAATGGCTAACGCGGCAATCAGAAATAACCAGGTGGTATGTGGAAGTTTCTTAATCAGCCCGCCAAGCGCTTCGATGTTTAGCGTGTGGGTGGCCTGATATACGTTTCCTGCAGCAAAAAACAGTAAGGACTTAAAAAGGGAATGATTGAGTGTATGCAGAAGTGCACCCCCAAAACCAAGTACTACTAACGAGGGGTTATTCATGCCGATTCCCAGGCAACCTAAGCCTGTCCCCATTCCGATGATTCCAATATTTTCGATGGAATGATAAGCGAGCAGTCGCTTCAGGTTGTGTTGCACAATGGCAAGCATTACGCCATAAACCCCTGTAATTAATGAAACGATAAGTACAAAATAGCCGATTAACGTATAATCGGTATGAATGAGGGTGATCATGCGTAAAATTCCAAAAATCCCTATCTTAATAATTACTCCCGACATGACGCCCGAAATGTGTGCCGGGGCCACAGGATGGGCTAACGGCAACCAGGTATGGAACGGAACAAAACCTGCTTTTATGGCAAAGCCTGTAAAAAAAACAATAAATAACCCGATTCCTAATGCAGGATGCAGGGCCGTATAGGAAGCAATAGCCGCGAAATCGAATGATCCGGTTTTTACTTTCACCCAAATAAAGCCCAGCGTTAATAACAGGATGCCAATGTGCGACTGGATTAAAAAGTTGATTCCTGCCTTTAGGGTTTCCTTCTTCTCCCACTCAAAAATAATCACAATAAAGGAACTGATGGCCATAATTTCCCAAACCGTAAGGAACATGATGGCGTTTTGAACCAGACATAAATCAATGAGCGATGTGAAGTTTACTATATAAAAAATCATATGTACCTTTAATTCAGCCTGTTTCTCCCGATATTGCTGCATATACCCTATGCCATAAAAGGTACTTATCAGGAATGAAAAGCATAGGATGAGCATGAACCAGGCCGACAAATAATCAAACCTTATGGCCATTTTTCCTATGGGCCAGGCGGTGTTGATATAAAATTCACCCCCCCCCTGCGTGAAAATTAAAACAGCCAGAACAGAAACCATTATTATTTGCATGAGGTGAAAAGCAACCGAAATTTTGACCGGAAGCTTTTTCCCGGAAAAAAGAATTCCTGCTATCGCCACAACCGCAATAATATTGAACCATTCAATAA
>RZYD01000152.1 GCA_009930445.1 Bacteroidia bacterium
ATTAGCGCATAGATTTGTATAACAAGAGCCGTATGATGGGAGACTATCAAGTACGGTTCTGTGAGAGGCTTGGGGTGAAATTCCCCTTGCCTACTCGACCCGCCGACCGTTGTACACAAGCGTACAAAGACAGTGCGACAGTGAAAAATTTGCTGCAAAAAGACAAAAAAAGAAAAACGATATAATGAACAGCCAACCCACAAAACTGCACATTCGCAAGCCCCGACACACAAGCCGATGCTTCAGCTTGCAAAAGAGCAGTTTTCTTGCCGACGCACCAGCAAAAATTGATACTTTTGCGTTTATTGATAATGATTTTAAGACAGAATTAAATAATGTTTGAACAAACTTTTAAGAATATAGACGACATACTGCACAAAGATGCTGGTTGTGGAAGCGAATTAGATTATGTAGAGCAAACTTCTTGGGTACTCTTCCTAAAATATTTGGACGATTTGGAGCGTGACCGTGCCACAGCAGCCGAACTGACAGGTAAAACCTACACCACCATTATTGACAAAGAATATCAATGGAATAATTGGGCTGCCCCAAAAATTACAAACGGAAACGGAGCATTAAAAATTGACCATAACGCACTCACTGGTGATGACCTCACCGACTTTGTAAACAACAAACTGTTTCCGTACCTCAAAAAGTTTAAACTAAGTGCCGAGAGTGCCGACACTATTGAATACAAGATTGGAGAGATTTTCAGCGAACTGAAAAACCGCATACAAAGCGGTTACAATTTGCGTGAAGTGATTAACCGCATTGACGAATTGCGTTTTCGTACCCATGCCGAAAAGCACGAAATGAGCCATTTGTACGAAGACAAAATCAAAAACATGGGCAATGCAGGGCGAAATGGTGGCGAATATTACACACCCCGACCGCTCATTACCACCATTGTAAAAGTGGTTGCTCCAAAAATTGGCGACAAAATTTATGACGGTGCTGTTGGTTCTGCGGGCTTCCTTTGCGAAGCATTCGACTATCTGAAAAACAGCAAATCTCTTTCTACCAAAGAAACCGAGATACTTCAAAAACGCACTTTTTACGGCAAAGAGAAAAAATCGTTGGCTTACATTATTGGCATTATGAACATGATTTTGCATGGAGTGGAAGCCCCAAACATCATACACACCAATACACTTGCCGAAAACCTTGCCGACATACAGGAAAAAGACCGTTACGATGTAGTGCTTGCCAATCCGCCTTTTGGTGGAAAAGAAAGAGCCGAAGTGCAGCAAAATTTCCCAATAAAAACTGGCGAAACCGCCAGTTTGTTTTTGCAGCACTTTATTAAAATTCTGAAAGCAGGTGGCAAAGCAGGTGTTGTAATTAAAAACACTTTTTTGAGCAATACCGACAATGCCACCGTTGCCATCCGTAAAACTTTGTTGGAAAGCTGCAATCTGCACACTGTGTTAGATTTGCCCGGAGGAACATTTACCGGTGCAGGTGTAAAAACAGTTGTGTTGTTTTTTGAAAAAGGCAAAGCCACGCAAAAGGTTTGGTTTTACCAGTTGAACCTTGCCCGCAATTTGGGCAAGACCAATCCGCTTAATGAAAGCGATTTGGCTGAATTTATTGAACTACAAAAAACTTTTGCCGACAGCGAGAACTCTTGGAGTATAGATGTTAGGTCACTGAGCGGAGCCGAAGTGGACCTGAGCGTTAAAAACCCGAACAAAAAAGAAGCGGTTCAACTTCGCTCACCAAACGAGATTTTGGAAGAAATAAAAGCATTGGACGAAGAAAGTGCTGACATATTAAAAGGAATTGCCGAATTAATATGAAAGGATGGATTTACATATTAGAATGTGTTGATGGTAGTTACTATACAGGAAGCACCAATAATCTTGAATTGAGGTTAGCACAACATCAAAATGGAGAAGGTGCTAATCACACAAAAAAGCGGTTACCTGTAAAACTGGTTTACTTTGAAGAATACCAAAGAATAGATGAAGCATTTAACAGAGAAAAGCAAGTACAAGGATGGGGAAGGAAGAAAAAGGAAGCATTGATAAATGGTACTTTTGATAATCTTCATAATCTGGCTGAATGCACGAATAGCACTCATTACAAAAATTATAAAAAATGAAAATATATAAAGTTGTGCCTTCGACTTCGCTCAGGCACCAGAGCAGCACCCGGTGGTTGAGCGAAGTCGAAACCACCATTAATGAAGAGAGTGCCGAAATCCTTAACTCAATTTTGAAACGGATATGAAACAAGGTTGGGAAATAAAAAAATTAGAAGATGCAGTTGAATTTCAGCGTGGCTTAACTTATTCCAAAAAGGATGAAGTTGACTTTTCAGACAATATTGTTTTGCGTTCAAACAATGTAGATTTAATAATAAACAAACTTGACTTTACTGAATTAAAATACATCAATCCTGCAATTGAAGTTCCTGAAAGTAAAAAGGTAAAGAAGGGTTCACTTTTGATTTGCACAGCAAACGGCAGTAAAAGCCATCTTGGTAAGGTTGCATTGATTGATGATGATTACAACTATGCTTTTGGTGGTTTTATGGGACAAGTTACTCCAAAAGAGAAGTTAGATTCAAAGTTTCTTTTCTATTTGATGATTTCAGATAATTATAAAAAATTTATCAATGAACTCTCTGATGGAGCAAACATCAATAATTTAAAATTTAGCGATTTAGGTCAATTTGAAATCCCCCTTCCCCCTCTCCCCGAACAGCAACGCATTGTTTCTATTTTAGATGAAGCCTTTGCAGCCATAGCCAAGGCAAAAGCCAATGCTGAACAAAACCTCAAAAACGCCAAAGAACTTTTTGCAAGCTATTTGCAGGGGGTGTTTGAAAATGGGAATTGGGAAACTAAAACAATTCAAGAGCTTACAAAAGTTATAAATGGTTATGCTTTCGCAAGCAAAGACTTTAAACCTACAAACACAATTAAATCAATTAAAATTACAAATGTTGGAGTAAAAGAATTTGTAGAAGAAACTGATAATTACTTGCCTGATAAGTTTAAAGACACACTAAAAGAAGTTCAAGTAAAAGAAGGAAATATCGTTATAGCATTAACAAGAACAATCATTTCAGCAGGTTTAAAAGTTGCAGTGGTTCCAGCAAGCTATGATGGTGCATTAGTAAATCAGCGAGTTGCAGCATTAGTGCCCAATGAAAAGTTAGCGAATCAGAGTTTCTTGTATTACTTCTTAACTACAAATGGAGTGGCAAAATATGTTTTAGCTCACGTAAACACATTGATGCAACCAAATCTTTCAATAAATGATTTGAAGAATTTGCCTGTACCTTGTCCATCAATCAAAGAACAACAAACCATTGTTCAAAAATTAGATGCCCTTTCCACCGAAACTAAAAGATTAGAAGCTATTTATCAGCAAAAACTTTTAAATTTGGAAGAATTGAAAAAGAGTATTTTGCAAAAGGCATTTGCGGGGGAGTTGAAAACTGAAAAAGAATTAGCAGTATGATTACCAAAATTGAAATTAAGGACTGTGCAAGTTACGACCCAACAGGGGTTGTGCTGAACGACTTGAAGGAAGTTAATTTCATTTATGGTGCCAATGGTAGCGGTAAAACTACCATTTCGAACGTTATTGCTAATTTACACGCTTATCCGCAATGCCAAATTTCATGGAAAAATAATCTTGAATTAAAGCCTTTTGTTTATAATCGTAATTTTATTGATGAAAATTTCGGGCGTAGCAAGTATTTGAAAGGTGTTTTTACCTTAGGCAAAGGCGGAAAAGATGCCAAAGACCAAATTGATGCTAAGAAAGCTGAAATTGACAAAGTAAATGCCGATATTGTTGCAAATATTGCCGGAATTGAAAAGCAAAAAACCGAAAAAGAATCTAACGAAACCACATTTGAAGGCGATTGCTGGGTTAAATACCAACAGCTAAAAGATATTTTTAAACCTGCATTTAAAAGTTGTTCGTATAAAAATACATTTAAAGAACGTTGCAAAGCGGAGGCTAACAATACTTCTGCGTTATTAAGTCTCGAAGTATTAAAGGAAAAAGCAGGTCGCATTTATTCAGGCTCTACAGAACCTAAAGGTGATATTTCGTTGGTCGATTTTAAAACATTGGAAGAAACAGAAACACACTTTATTTGGAGCAAAAAAATATTGGGCAAAGAAGATGTGGATATTGCCGCTATGATTAAGAAATTGAATAATAGCGATTGGGTAAAACAAGGTCGGTCTTTTTATTCTGTCAACGATGGCTTTTGCCCTTTTTGTCAACAAAAAACGCCTGATAATTTGGAAGGTAAATTAAATGAATATTTTAACGAAACCTATGTTAACCAATTAAAAACACTAAACGACCAAAAGGCAGAATATTCAACCAAAACAGCCATAATTGTTTCCGAAATAGCATCACTTCTAAACTCAAAAAACGATTTGGTAGATAACGTCCGTTTGGAAGAGTTAAAGAAAATGCTGGAAATAAAAATTGAAGCCAACAAAGGCAAAATTGAGGCAAAAATTAAAGAGCCAAGCAGCACCATAACACTCGACACTATTAAAACCGAACTGGATTTAATAAATGAGCTAATTTCAACAGCAAAAAAGAAAATTGAGCTTCATAACGAAACTGTTAAAAACAGTACACGAGAAAGTTCCCAGCTTACAAAAGAAGTTTGGCGGTACATAGTTGAGCAACTCAAATCGGTTTATCAAAACTACAATACCAAAAACATCACTTTTACCAAATCAATAGAGGGTTTGGAGAAAAGCAAAAAAACAAATGAAGATAAACTGAAAATACTAAAAGCAGAGATTTCTGAATTAGAACAGCTTAATACCAATATTGAGCATACTAAGAATGAAATCAATACCCTATTGGAAAAATTTGGTTTTACGAATTTCAAATTAGCCCTAGCAACAGAGGAAAAAGGTAGTTATCAAATTGTTCGGCTCAACGGGGATAGGGTTGAACGCACTTTAAGCGAAGGCGAAAAAACATTTATCACTTTTCTATACTTTTATCATTGGCTAAAAGGCAGTATTGATAAGGATTTGATAAGTGTTGACCGGGTTGTTGTTTTCGATGACCCTATTTCGAGTTTAGATTGCGATGTGTTGTTTATTGTAAGTCATTTAATACGGAAAACAATAGATGAAATCCGCTCTAAATCAAATAATATAAAACAAATCATCATTCTAACACATAACGTTTATTTTCACAAAGAAGTAACTTTTAATATTAAAAGGCAGGAAGCAAACAGACTGAAAGATGAAACATTTTGGGTATTACGCAAGAAAAACGATGTATCTAAAATTTTTCTGCACGAAAAAAATCCTGTCCAAACATCATACGAACTCCTTTGGCGTGAAGTTAAAGAAAATCCCGATAGTATTACAATTGAAAACTCGTTACGCCGGATAATCGAAAACTATTTTAAAATGTTTGGTGGTATTTCGCCCGATGATATTTTGAATAGACTTGATGATGAAGATAAAATGACAGCAGCCTCTTTGCTATCATGGTCTAATGCTGGTTCGCATGGTTTGAACGATGATTTATACATTGCAACCGAAAGCGAAAAATATCTGAAAGTTTTTAAAACAATCTTTGAAAGAACTAAACACATTGAGCATTACAACATGATGATGGGCATTAGTTCTGAAGTTGAAGAACCTATAAATGTTGAATAATTATGAGCGACCTAATCATATACAACACCCCCGATGGCAAAAGCTCCATTGCCCTATATGCCAAAGATGGAAGCGTGTGGCTTAACCAAACGCAAATAGCCGAACTTTTTGCCACCTCAAAGCAAAATATTGGGCAGCATGTATCGAGTATATTAAAAGAGAGTGAGTTAGATGCCGATTCAGTTGTAAAGAATTACTTTACAACTGCCGCCGATGGCAAAAACTATAATGTAACGTTTTACTCGCTCGAAATGATTATGGCTATTGGCTTTCGGGTGCGTGGGGTACGTGGCACGCAATTTCGGCAATGGGCAAACCGCAACCTTACCGAGTATTTGCGCAAGGGCTTTGTAATGGACGATGAGCG
>RZYD01000738.1 GCA_009930445.1 Bacteroidia bacterium
TGATCCCAGAGGAAACCGGCTAATCGTGAACGGGGGCTTAAAACACCAGTATTTTGATGATTTTGAGCTGGATATGAATCTTGATTTTCAGGAAATTCAAGTGCTTAAAACAACCAGTATGGATAACAGCAGCTTTTACGGCAGAATATATTCCTCCGGTGATTTGAGTATTCAGGGTAGTCTGGATAATTTGTTTATCACAGCCAATGTTAACACGAACACAGGTACGGATATCTTTGTACCCGTAACCTATAGTATCAGTGTTGGCGCCAATGATTTTATCACTTTTGTCAATCCATACGATACACTGACAAAAACCGTAATTGCTGTCCCGCCCCCTTCAGGAAGCGGGATCAATATAGAAACCCGGATTCAGGTTGACCCGAACACCAAAATGAAAATTTTCCTTCCGGATAACATGGGAAATATGGATGTCAGAGGATATGGGGATATTCGTTTTCTGATGGATGACGAATACAATTATGAAATTTTCGGGGATTATGAAATTGAAGGGGGATCGTTACTCTTCACGCTTCAAAACGTAATTCGGAGGTCTTTCAATATTCGTCAGGGAGGAAGGATTAAACTTACGGGAGATCCAATGGATGCAGAATTAAATGTTGAGGCCATTTATCATCTCAGGGCAGGTTTGAACGGCCTGCCTACTGCCGATACCAGCATGAGCAGCCGCCGCATTCCGGTAGATTGCGTTCTTGGATTAAGCGGGCCGGTGTCGAATCCGATCATTGATTTTAAAATCGAAATGCCTGATGTTGACGAACAAACCAGAGAATTAATTTATAGTACAATAGATACTTCCAACAACACCTTAATGACCCAACAAATGTTGTCGTTACTGGTATTAAATTCGTTCAGCTTTTCGTCGCCCAATACTGCACTTACCAGTGGGTTGGGAGCCACCTCTTTTGATATCCTCACCAACCAGCTGAGCAACTGGCTCTCGCAAATCAGTAAAGACTTTGATATTGGGATCAATTACCGACCTGGCGATGAAATAACACAGGAAGAGATGGAAGTAGCCCTGCGCACTCAACTTTTTAATGACCGGGTTATTATTGACGGAAATATTGGCGTAATGGGTTCCGACAACGCGGAAAATGCCAGTAATATCGTGGGGGATGTGAACGTAGAGGTCAAAATAACCCGCGACGGAAGGCTGCGGCTTAAGGCATTCAATAAATCGAATGACAGAGATTACCT
>RZYD01000739.1 GCA_009930445.1 Bacteroidia bacterium
GGAAAACAGCGGATGTGGTTTTGCCACGGTGCTACTGTATTCAGGATGAAACTGGACCCCAATAAACCAAGGATGTTCAGGAATCTCGACAATTTCCACCAGATTATCTTTTTCATTAATTCCACTGGCGATCATCCCGGCCTGAATAAAATTTTCAAGGTAGGTATTATTAAATTCATAACGGTGGCGATGGCGTTCGCGAATGTTGTTTATTTCATAGATTTCACGCACTTTCGACCCCTCCTTCAACGTACAGGGATAGCCGCCCAACCGCATAGAACCGCCTAGTCCGGCAATCTTTTTTTGATCTTCCATAAGGGCAATAACCGGATACTTGGTTTTGGGGTTCATTTCGGTGCTATGGGCATTGGAATACCCCAGAACATTACGGGCAAACTCCACGACAGCACATTGCATCCCAAGACAAATACCCAAAAAGGGCACATTGTTTTCGCGGGCGAAACGAATCGCCTGGATTTTTCCTTCAATGCCCCTGTCACCAAAACCTGGCGCAACCAGAATACCCGACATCCCTGCCAATTTTTCACTGACATTATCGGCAGCTATAGTTTCTGAGCTGATCCGATGAACCACCACCTTGCACTGGTTTTCTGTTCCGGCATGAATAATAGATTCAAGGATGGATTTATAGGCATCCTTCAATTCGATATATTTTCCAACAAGGGCAATTTCAACATCACATTTAGGATGCCCGAGGCGATAAAGAAAATTCTCCCATTTTGCCAGGTCAGGTTCGCTATTCCAGGCCGTATGTGTTTTTCGGAGCACTTCGATATCCAGTTTTTCATCACGCATCAGCAAGGGCACCTGATAAATGGAGGAAGCATCGATGGACTCGATGACTGCGCTGGGCTGCACATTACAAAAAAGGGCAATTTTTGCCTTCAGCGAATCATATAAAGGTTTTTCGGTGCGGCAAACAATAATATCGGGTTGGATTCCGGATTCCAGCAAAAGTTTTACCGAATGCTGGGTGGGCTTAGTTTTAAGTTCTTGAGCTGCAGCAAGATAAGGAACAAGCGTCAAATGAATCACTACACATCGATCGCCCAGTTCCCATTTCAACTGCCGAACCGATTCAATATAAGGGAGCGATTCAATGTCACCCACCGTACCCCCGATCTCAGTAATCAGAAAATCATAATCATCACTGTTACCCAACAACTTCACCCGATACTTAATTTCATCGGTAATATG
>RZYD01000153.1 GCA_009930445.1 Bacteroidia bacterium
CGTTACCTTCCTTGTTGAGCTTTTGATGAATACTCATTATACAGGGTTGGTAACGCATCTCAATTCAAAATTGGGTTGTGGGCAACGCTCACCTTAGAATGATGAACAATGTGCTGTAAGTTTCGCTCGATTTGTTTTATAAAGCCTCCTTGTGACTTAAGGAGGCTTTTGTTGTTTATGGGTTAGACGATTTGTTAAGGAGAAGGTGTGCAGTGAGTAATGAGATTTCAATGTCGATTCCATCTCAAAAAGTGCCTGTTTTAGCAACGGGTGCTATGGATTTGTCTGATGGGGTTGTTTTCAAGGATTCGGAGACTGTGGAGCGATGGGCTAATGTGGGTGCTCATGAGGATAAAGTTGAGCACAAGACTGCAAAGTGCGGTGATAAAAGATATTTGTCCGTCGCACCCGGTGCAGGGGATATATCAGAAGGAGTGACATTTGTTCATGATTGATCAATGGAACATATTTGAGAAGATTGGATTGGGTGAAGATAGCCATATCCAGTTCAAGGAGAATGTGTTTGATTCAAAATCACTGGCTCTGGAAATGGTGGCTTTTTCGAATGCGGATGGGGGTGACATTGTAATCGGGGTCTCTGATGCAGGGGCTGTCGTTGGGCTCAGTGGGGCGGATGTGCAGCGATTGAATCAATTGATTTCAAATGTAGCCAATGAGAATGTGCGACCACCAGTATATCCACTTGTTGAATTGTTGGATTTGGACAGTAAATCGGTGTTGATATTACGTGTGCGAAAGGGATCAAATAAGCCTTATTGTACCAGTGGTGGACTTTATGTGACAAAGTCGGGTGCAGACAAAAGAAAAATGTCTCCTGATGAGTTAAAACGGTTATTTGCTGAAAGTGGCAATATTTTTGCGGATGAATCTCCGGTGTCGGGAAGCGACGATACGGATTTTAATGTAGAGTATTTTTATCAATTTTTGGAAAAAAAGGATAAAAATGTATACATAGATTTGAAGTCACAGCGATTGGAACTGCGGACAATTTTGAGTAATCTAGACTTAATGCGAGGTGAGCAGCTTACGCTGGCTGGAAATTTGCTTTTTGGCCTAAATCCACAACGGTTTTGCAAATCATTTTATGTGCAGTGCGTGCATTTTGCAGGGAATACCATTGATGTTGATCAGTTTATCGGAAAAGAAACCGTTTCGGGGTCGTTGTACGAGATGTACAAGCAGGCTTTGAATTTTATGAAAAGCAACTTGAGACGCGTTCAGGGAAATGAATCTTTTAATTCGCCGGGTATTCTTGAAATTCCCGAGGAGTCGTTGATTGAGGCGACGATTAATGCATTGATTCATCGGGATTATTATATTCAGGCAACGGTGAAAATTTTTATTTTTCAGGATCGTCTGGAGATTATTAGTCCAGGGCGTCTGCCCAATTCATTAACGGTAGAAAAGATCAAAAATGGTATCTCGATTCATCGGAATCCGATTTTGAATTCGTTGGGGCAGTATATTTTGCCTTATAGCGGGTTGGGAAGTGGCATTCGGAGGATCATGCGATATAGCTCTACTGTTTTGTTTGTAAATGATGTGGAGAAAGAAGAATTCAAATGTGTCTTTCCTCGGCAATCGTTGAAGAATGAAGGTTGAGAAGATTAAATGATTACACTATCCAGTCCCTATCTGAATGGAAATGAAGCAACGTACATTAGTGATTGTTTGGCTTCAGAATGGATTTCTACCTCGGGTAGCTATGTAGCCCGGTTTGAAGAGTCGGTTGCGGAGTTTGTCGGTGAAAAGACGGCCGTGGCTATGGTTAATGGCACAGCGGTACTGCATATAAGCTTATTGTTGGCGGGCGTGCAGTCTGGAGATGAAGTCATTGTCCCGACCTTGACCTTTATTGCTCCGATTAATGCGGTGCATTATGTGGGTGCAGAACCGGTTTTCATGGATTGTGATGATTATCTGAATATGGATGTGGAGAAGCTGCGGCATTTTTGTCAGACCGAATGCCGTGTGTGTGACTATGCTCTCTATAACAAGACGAGTGGTCGTCGTATTCGGGCTATGATCCCGGTTCATGTATTTGGGGCGATGTGCCGCATGGATGAGCTCATGGATATTGCTCAGGAGTATCATTTGACGGTTGTGGAGGATGCGACGGAAGCTCTAGGTTCTGTCATTACTGACGGACGGTCTCGGGGATGCCATGCGGGTACCGTCGGTGATTTTGGTTGTTATTCTTTTAACGGAAATAAAATAATCACTACGGGCGGTGGCGGTATGTTGGTGGCAAAGGATGCGGCAGATACGGAGCATGCCAGATATTTGTCGACGCAGGCCAAGGATGACGGATTGTTCTATACTCATAATGAAATTGGATATAATTACCGCTTGCCGGCTTTATTAGCCGCAGTGGGGGTGGCGCAGATGGAGCAGCTGGATGATATTATCAAGCGAAAGCGTTTGAGGTATATGCAGTATGTGGGTGCCATCAAGGATATTGATGGATTGAGCATGATGTCTTTTCCTGATTATTGCGCTCCAAACTATTGGTTTTATTCGTTGTATGTGGATGCGGAGCGATACGGAATGAGTCGTGATGAGCTGATGCAGGTGTTTTCGGGGCACAATATTCAAACGCGGCCGGTATGGATGCTGAATCATATGCAAAAGCCCTATCGAGGTTGTCAGGCATGTATGATTGATAAGGCTGTGGATTATCAGCAGAATATTTTGAATGTACCGTGTTCCGCTGGTTTGACAGATGATGAATTTGAAAGAGTTGTTGATGTGCTTTCAGGGAAACGGTGATGTGTTGTCACCATGGGATGGTAGACCGATGATTCGTGCATGCGAGAAAACGTGCAAACGCGATTTGGATTACCGTGTTTACAGTCCATATTATAGTTACATTTTTAGGGAAAAATCATGTTGAATAGAATGTTGAAATACAGGCCTGTGATTGTGCCCTGTTTGCAAGGATCGTTGTTTTTTCTTGCCTATATTTGTAGTTTTCTAGTGCGCTTTGATTTTATGGTGCCGGTGAATATTTGGGGGATGTGCATGCTGTTTTTGCCGGTGAATGTGGCGGTGAAGTTTGTTGTGTTTTATTATTTTAAGATGCACATGGGGTTGTGGCGTTATTTTAGTTTTCGCGATGCGAGCCGTTTGGTGAAAGCAACATTGGTCAGTACGATTGTGTTTATGGGGGTGGTATTGGTTTTCTGGGGGCATGGTTATCCGCGTTCGATTTATTTGCTGGATGGCATTCTTACCTTGATGTTTATGGGGGGATTCCGGGTGCTGGTTCGTTTGTTTCGTGAGGGGGTCTTGAATGATGCGCCGGCGGGGTCGAAGGTTGTTCGCATTCTGATTGTCGGTGCCGGGGATGCCGGGGATATGGCCGCGCGTATGATTGAGCAGGAGATGAAGGGGGCTACCGTGGTGGGTTATCTCGATGATTCTCCCAGCAAGAAGGGCATGATGATGCGGGGATATCCCATTTTGGGGACTACGGATGATGCGTATCTGGTTGCGAAGAAACATGGGGCGACGCAGTTGCTTTTTGCCATTCGCAATGTGCCTAAGAGTCTGGTTCGGCAGGTGGTGGAAAGCTGTGTTGCGCTGCGGTTAAGTTATCAGATCTTGCCGGTGTTTCGCGATATGATATCGGGGGAACTGGAGGTGGATCGGATCCGTGCGATTCAGGTGGAGGATTTGCTGGGACGCGAACCCATTGAACTGGATAAGCAGGTGGTGCGTGATCAATTGAAGGGGCAATGTGTGCTGGTGACGGGTGCGGGCGGGTCGATCGGCTCAGAACTGGCGAGGCAGATCAGCCGTTTTCATCCTTCAGTGATATTGCTCTTGGATATGGGTGAATCGGCGCTATTTGAAATTGATCGGGAATTGCGTTGTTATACACCGCGTGAAGTGAAAATTGTTCCTGTGTTAGCGTCGATTACTGATCGGATAACCATGGATGCGGTTTTAGCCAAATATAAGCCTTCTTTTATTTATCATGCTGCGGCATATAAACATGTGCCGATGATTGAGTCGCATCCTTTGCGGGGTATTGAAAATAATGTGTTTGGTACGAAATGCCTGGTGGAACTGGCGGACAAACACAAGGTTCGTCGTTTTGTTATGATTTCGACGGATAAAGCGGTGCGTCCGACAAATGTAATGGGGGCAACCAAACGCTGCGCCGAGTTAATTGTCACTTCTATGGCCAGTGCGTCGACAAAATATACGGCCGTTCGTTTTGGTAATGTGCTGGGCAGTAATGGCAGTGTCATTCCTATTTTCAAAAAGCAACTGGAATCTGGTGGTCCGATTACGGTGACACATCCCGAAATGACTCGCTACTTTATGACCATTCCCGAAGCCGTGGAATTGGTGCTGCAGGCCGGCACCATGGGCGATGGTGGTGAAACGTTTATTTTGGATATGGGGCAACCTGTTAAAATTGTTGATTTGGCCCGCAAGATGATTGATCTGTCAGGAAAAATCGAGGGAGCCGATATATCGATCACTTATTCAGGCATTCGACCCGGCGAAAAGCTGTATGAAGAACTGATTGCTTATGGGGAGACGGTGGAGCCCACCACATTTGATAAAATCAAAGTCCACAAGCGCCCCGTCCATGAAAAGGACGGATTATACGCGTCGCTGGCGACTCTGTATGATTGGCTTAAAAAAGCCGATGAGGTTGAAGCCGCAGGTTTATTGTGGAAAATTATATCCTCTCATGACCCCGACGTGAAAGTAACAACGGGATTGTAGACCGTTGATTTATGCGTGGGAGAAGATGTGCGGTCCACAGTCCCGCAGTTACGGGGCAATGGTGTAACAACGGGATTGCAGACCGTTGATTTGCATCCCTTCTATTTCTCATATTCAGGACGCAGAATCCATCCTAACCGGTGGTGCCAGAATTGGGGTAAAGCGCAGAGAGGCAGAAAGAATTATACAACCGCTTCGCTAGAGGGATTCAGAGGGGGGCAGAGAGGGGAATTGTGTAGCTGTTTTGCCTTGCCTTCCTCTGACTTGCTTTAGTGAACGCAGTGAACGGTTGTGGAAAATATTTTTTAAGCATTGCCAGCGTGCAAGAAGGTTGATCTGTGTCCTCCGTGAACTCCAGCGAAGCGGGTGGTAAAAAAATGAATTGGGCGATTATGGGAATTGAGGAATTTAAGGATTGGGGGATTGCGAATATGATGTTATTTGGCTAGGTTTTCATTATGGAACTAGAATTTGAATGGGATCCGAACAAAGAACAGAGTAATATAACCAAGCATGGTGTCTCTTTTCATGAGGGAGCTACTGTGTTTGGCGATCCTTTGTCTTGGACTTTTTCTGATCCAGACCATTCGGTTGGAGAGGAACGATTTTTGACGATTGGTGTTTCCCGTTCAGGAAGAACCCGTTGTATCTCATCCTGACCGAGGAATAAAAACACGTATTTTAAGTGCACGTTTAGCTACCCCACGGGAGAAACGAGAGTATGAAAACGGATAAAACGTATGCAGATGAGCTTCGTCCTGAGTATGATTTCTCAAAAATGAAGAACGGTGTTCGAGGAAAATATGTACAGCGCTATGACGCAGGCACTAACCTCGTAAAGATTGACCCTGATGTCGCAGAGGTGTTTAGTGATGACAACGCTGTCAACGAAGCATTGCGAGAACTAATCAAGGTTGCTCGTCATCAAGTTGCACTCGCACATTAGGACAAAGACTATCTGGGATACGTTTCTGACGTACCTATGAAGTTTTAAGTCGGGCGGGGCGCAAGGGTTAAGGGGTAAAGATTTAAGTTTTAAGTGGGGAAAGTGTTAAGTGATTAAGAAATGGGTAAGAATTCAGGGATTGGGGAATTGAGGGATTTGGGGAATTGGGGGATTTAGGAATTGGGGAATTGGGGGATTTAGGAATTGGGGAATTGGGGGATTTAGGGATTGGGGGATTTAGGGATTTAGGGATTTGGGGATTGGGTGCGAAAATCAGACTTAAGTTGGGCGGGAATCGTATAGATAGCCA
>RZYD01000740.1 GCA_009930445.1 Bacteroidia bacterium
ATCACTGAAATCATGGCCGATGTCAATCCCGTTCCACCTGGGCTTCCTGCACAGGAATACCTGGAGATTTATAATACAACATCCCATGCCATTTCCCTTTGCGATTATGCGCTGGATGTGAATAGCCGGAGATATTTATTTACAGAAAACCAATTCCTTGAAGGAGGAGAATATGTTGTTATATCAGAAGAGAAAATTTTGGATTCAGTTTCAACCCTTTTTTTGCCGGGGTTATCGTTGCCCAACACAACAAGCCAGCTTCTGTTATGGAATAATCGGGAGGAGATCAGTTATGCCATGGAATATAGTGCCACCACCCATACGTTATCGAAACGTGACGGGGGGTGGTCGCTGGAGATTATTGATCCGGGAAATTTCTGTGCCGGGGCAGAAAACTGGGGTAGCAGTATTGCGCTGCAAGGGGGTACACCAGGATATGAAAATAGTATTGCCGCGGTTTGTCCGGATACCCAAAAACCGATTCTATCGGAGGCATTTATTCTTCCACCCGATACCGTAGTGTTACGTTTTAATGAAACCATAGATCCTGAGTCGGTTTCCTTGCCGGGGGCGTTTTTAATTCGTCCAAAGGCGTATAAAATTATGGAAGTATTGCCCGTTGGCCCATGGTACAACGAAGTGGTGCTGGTACTTTCTGAGGCGGTAACCGCAGGCACAATTCTCTCGGTTTGTCCGTCGGAATACATCACCGACTGCGCTGGAAATCATTGCAGCCCTGACTCCGTTCAGGTCGCCATTCCAGAAGCGGTAGAAAAAGAGGATCTGTTGATCAATGAGTTGCTTTTTGATCCGGATCCCGGGTTTTATGATTATGCGGAGCTCTGCAATGTATCGGAAAAGGTATTGGATATACAGGGCATGGCCTTTGCAAAATATGATACGCTTACGGCAATGGCTTATGCGATGAAAGCAGCACGGGATAAGCCCTTATTGCTTTTTCCGGGACAATATTTACTGGTATGTAGCGACACAGCCGGATTAACCCTCCGGTATCCCGGAGCCCCCAAGCCCAAATGTATGATTACCGGTGAATTGCCTGCAATGGCTGCCGCCGAAGGAACACTGGCCCTGATTCGGTTTTCTGATATGGAAATAATTGATGCTGTTTTTTATTCCTCTTCTATGCATTACCCGTTATTGTATACTACACAAGGGGTAGCCTTGGAACGCATCGAAGGAATTTCCAACAC
>RZYD01000741.1 GCA_009930445.1 Bacteroidia bacterium
AAAGTATAGTCAAAACCTTTAAAATAATAGCCTTCCAGTTTTACCGGATGATCTTCGTTATTGTACAGCTCAACAAATTCAAGGCTGTCGGTATCGGTTTCCGGGGGATTGTACATAATTTCGGTGATCAGTACCGCATATCGTGTAGTGTCGAGAACGATGATGTAGTTTTCTTTGATCCTCTGATTTTGGCCTGAAAAATTGCTTACGGTAAGGGAAACGTCAAAATTTCCCGCGGTAGTGTATTTAATGTTCGTTGGATTTTGAACGGAAGAGCTGCCGGGGAGAGCTCCTTCAAATGTCCATTCCCAGGAGGTGGGTGTGTTAATTGATAAGTCGTGGAAGTAAATGGAATCCCCAACGTAAAGCGTAGTTTGTCCGGCTTCAAAGTCGGCTATGGGTGGATCAGGTATTGGAAGAACAGTGATGTAACCTGTTTTGGTTTCTGTGTCTTCACCGTAAGGTCCTGAAATAAAAAGCGATACGTTGTAGGTTCCGGGAATATGATAGGTGATATGGGGAATGGTTTCGTTCGTGGAATCTGGGGTTCCACCAGAGAATGACCATGCATAGAAGTTTATTTCGCCGGTCGATAGGCTGTTGAAAGTAACGGTTTGAGAGGCAAATATTGTAGTGGTATCGGCCGAGAAATCCGCCTGCGGTGGTGCGATACTAAATCCTGCATAGGGGGAACACCATACTGAATCAATGCCGTTAAGCACAGTATTAAATGTGTTTGATGCCATCCAGTTTTCCGGTGAAGTATTGTTCAGCGCGGGTGCTATAAGCTCCAGCGAATGGCCGTGCCCCCCTGCAAGGGTGTCCCAGGGCTGCGTCGATTGGTAAGGGACAAAATCAATAATATTCCCTAATACATCGTTCATTTCCAGCGTGTCGAGCGCATTGCCGAGTTCTCCGCTTGTCCATTGGAAGGCCGGAATACCGAAAATATTAATGAAAGCGGCAACATCCCGTGTGATTACCAGATAGTCGCCGGATTGTACAATAACAGAGGGGAAAATAAATTCAATACCTTGCGTGAAACTACAGCCACCAAGATTAACCGGGCCGGAGTTCGCGTTGTAGAGTTCAATAAATTCGATGGATTCAAAATTCTCTCCCGGCGGGTTGTAGAAAATTTCCGACAGCACAATATTTTCAATTTCCGAAACCGATGAATTGAGCGCACCCGGTGTTCCTCCTGTAACCA
>RZYD01000742.1 GCA_009930445.1 Bacteroidia bacterium
GTCGACTTTGCCGGAGGACGTACTTATGTCGTTCGTTTCGACTCGGATGTCTCCACCCAGGATATCCGAACTGCGCTGGTGGCTCAGTTTGAGAGTGCGCCTGAAGTGAAAACTTTTGGGCCAAACCGTCAGGTTAAAATTACAACTAACTACCGGATCGACGAAACGGGTCCAACCATCGATTCAACAATCACCGCCAAATTGTACGAAGGTTTAATTGGTTTTTATTCCAATGCGATTTCCTACAAATCGTTTGCTGGCGACAGCGAAGATAAACTGGTCGGAATTCTTAGCAGTCAGATGGTAGGTCCTACCATTGCCGACGATATTAAACAGCGCGCTGTATGGGCCATCGTTATTGCCCTTTTGGTGATCTTTGTATATATTGCTGCACGCTTCAGAAGATGGCAGTTCGGGGTTGGTGGTCTGGTAACTCTGGCACACGATGCCATGATAACCGTATCCATTTATTCACTTTTTTATGGTATTCTGCCCTTTAATCTTGAACTCGACCAGTCGTTCATTGCCGCCATCCTGACTATTATCGGGTATTCCATTAACGATACCGTAATTATTTTCGACCGTATCCGTGAATATGTTGGACTCTATCCGAAACGCAGCTTTAAAGATAACATTAACTCCGCGGTGAACAGTACTCTTGGCCGTACCTTTATGACCTCCGGAACTACTTTCCTCGTTTTGTTAATGGTGTTCATTTTTGGGGGTGAAATTATTCGAGGAATGACTTTCGCTCTTATGGTAGGTATTCTTGTGGGTACCTATTCCTCCGTCTTTATTTCAACTCCGATCGCTTTCGATATGACTAAAAACAAAGGAACGGCGCAGGAAGGGCTTGCCAAAAAGAAAAAAATTAAAGAAAAACTGAATTAGTATCAAATTTTAAGCCGCTGTGCATCCAACAGCGGCTTTTTTTATGGTTTTGCCGCTATTCCGTTTATTTAACGATAAATTTGAATCTACGCACATGAATGAATTCGAGAAAGTAATTGAAAAAATGGATTTTCAATTTTTCGCTACAGGCCAGCACAAAGTTGATCCCGAGACATTCCTTCAAAATAAGGAGGCCGTTTTATTGGATGTCCGATCGAAAGAAGAAATAGAAACGGTTCAGTTTCATTTAAAGCATCATGTCCAGTTATTGGAAATACCGGCGCATGAAGTGCCTTCCCGTGTCAGTGAAATCCCAAAG
>RZYD01000743.1 GCA_009930445.1 Bacteroidia bacterium
CTTAATGATAGGTTTTTCCCTTCCGGGAAGAGCACAGCAAGGGGATTATTTTTCTAACGAAATTACGGAGGGTAATTTTCGGATTACTTTTCTTACACCGGATATTTTTCGGATCCAGGTTATTGCCTGGGGCGATTTTGCAGAAATGGAAATCCCGGACAGTCTAAAACCGGAATGCAGATTCAGGGTTCTTCAGGTCGAGGACAGATTACGGGTATCCGGGTATTGTTTTACACTTGACTATATTCCACAACCGGGAATACCAGCTGCTTCTAATCCGGTATTAATATGCTGTTATGATACGCTGGCCATTTATCCGCTGGCCGATGCTACAGTAACCGGGAAACCCGTAGCCCGGGGTGTTTGGATTGTTGAAAACCGACACGGTGACTACTTTCCGGTGGCAGAAAATATTTTACACGACAGGCTGGTAGTAATGACACCGAACTCCTACGATGCTGCCGACCGGAACCTGGAGCAGCTCTCTGGTCGCTCGCTGCCGGATGTAAAACAAAGTAACACCCCGCAAATCTATTTCCGCCCTGAAAAAGGGAAAGCCATCGTATTCATTGAAGCAAAAAAATCCAGTACAATCTATTATACAATCGACGGAACAGAACCGTCGTATCAATCATCGGTTTGGTCTGCATCGGATACTTTGTCACGGAGTGCGATGGTAAAGGCTTTTTCAATGTATAAGAATTACCTTCCTTCCGGGGTGGCCACAGCGAAAATCGTGATGAGTAAAGCCCGCGCTATTCAATGGAAAGCGCCATATAGCAGCCCTTATTGTGGTCTGGGTGAGTTTGCCCTGATGGATGGTATTACCGGCGATCCGGATGATTATTCCCAGGGATGGATTGGTGTGCCGGAACAGGATGTGGATGTAAAAATTGAATTAAATAAGGCTACATTGCTGTCGATGGTTGGGGTACGGTTTTTTCATCAACCGGAGAAAGGAATTTATTTACCCGAAAAAGTGACTATTGATATCTCTGAAAATGGCCGTAAGTACCAAACAGTATATGAACAGCAGATTATGTTGCCCGATGCGCCTTACAGCCATTGGACCTATGCTGTAACTGCTCATTTTGACAGCCGGAAGGTTAAGGCAATCCGCGTCAGGGCCTCTCAGCGCCAGGGTGTGAAAAAGGAACGGGAATTTCTTGCACATAAGCAATGGATTTTTTTGGATGAGGTGACCCGGGAA
>RZYD01000744.1 GCA_009930445.1 Bacteroidia bacterium
CCAAATTCCGGAGCATACATGCACTGAACGGTAGTCAGGCCGCCACGAAAAGCGCCATTAATAACCTTAAAAAGCGAGTATTCAAAAACATACGTACCTTTTGCCAGTCGATCAAAATAAAAGTTTACAGAAGCATCTTTCACGGCATAATAATATCCGGCTCCTTGGCCATACCGATACCCGCTATGGAGGTCAACCGGCTCATAGGCTGCTGTACGCAAGTCTTTTAAATGGACAAAAGAAAAATCACGGTCTGCAGTAACGACCATCCGCACAACTACTTTATCCCCTGGTTTCAACAGGGATTCATTGTCAGGCTTAACCAGACGCTCTCCCTGAGGTGTGACCACCTTTTGCAGAACTTCCCGGGTAACAGTCAAACCGTTACCAGCTTCTCCGATCTTGTCCAAATCGCTGTAATACTGCCAGTAAAGTGCGCCATAGCTTAGGGCATCAGCGGTAGTTGTTAACGATATTGTACCCATATCCTGTGTAATTTCGCCCCCATGCCAAACTTTCCGGACATACCCCGTTCCGGGTTCAGCCGGAGAATCGGGGGAAACAACCTCTTTTCCTCCTAAAAAAACAGAGACTTCATTCACGGTACGGGTAATGTCGTCGCCCTGCAAAAGCAAAGCATAAACGGCATGTGCCGTAGCCACATCGGTAGACCAACGATTGGTTTGCTTTTGCATTAAAAGCCACTGTTTCATCTGTGCCACTTCGCGTTCAGTTTCATCGCCACCTACCATTGAAAATGTTTCGATGAGCGATGCCATAGTTTCAACAGGAGCCCGATGCCAGTAGGGCGATGCCGTAAGCTCACGCCAATACATGCCCAATTCATCGGAATAAATAGCACGCTCTTTTAATGAAGCAACAATTTCCTGTGCTTTTTGGGGATCAACATTCAAATAAAGAATCATAGCTGCAAGCGACTGCTGGTAGAGTTCAAGCGAGCGCCAATGTTTTTTTATCTGGTTAAAATAAAAGGCATACCACGTGTTGTCGAAAGCATTTCCCATCTGGTCGCCGAGAAGACTTCGTGCATACATCCATGAAATTATAAAAGGCGAAAGATAATTTTTCTCCGGGTCAAAATTGTCGCAATCCTTCCACTCCCGGTACTCTTTATCTGCCTGACTATCAAGATATCCGGCAGCCCGGATAATCTCCTGCGGCAGGCTGTTTTCAGCACCTATGAAAAA
>RZYD01000745.1 GCA_009930445.1 Bacteroidia bacterium
GCATAGATTTGTATAACAAGAGCCGTATGATGGGAGACTATCAAGTACGGTTCTGTGAGAGGCTTGGGGTGAAATTCCCCTTGCCTACTCGACTTGCCACCGTTGTGTGGCATACAAACAGACTGCATCACAATAAAGTAACATGGATTTAAAAGACATACAGAGACAAATTAACCAAGCGATGAACGAGCAGAACAAAAGGCCGATTCCTGAGTTTGAAGGATATTCGCCTTTTGAGATGCATAAGATTTTACATTTTACTTTCGCAATTGATAGTCCCTTGAAATTACAAAAACTATCCAATACAGATTATTATAAAATACCGATACTTAACCAGATAAAGTATTTAACCGATTTGATTAACAAAAACGGAGAGATTAAGCTAACAAACAAGGGATTTTTACCAACAAAGATTGTTTCAGACCTATACAGTCAAGGATTCCTAAAAGATGAACATATTGAAAATGGGATTTCAAAATTGTACAAGGAGACTGATTCAATGACTGTAAATCTTACACGGATTCTAATAGAACTTGCAGGCTTGACTAAAAAACGAAATGGAAAAATAAGCTTGACAAAGTCATCCCAAAAGATACTTGGGGATAATGAGGCATTGTTGCGACAAATATTTTTAACCTTTACAAACAAGTTTAATTGGGCATACTATGATGGATACGGTGAAAATCAAATCGGACAACTTGGATACGGATTTTCATTAATTCTTCTTTCAAAATACGGACAAACTAAACGATTAGATTCTTATTATGCTGAGAAATATTTCAGAGCATATCCAAAACTTTTAGATTCGCTTGAACCGACTTATGGCACTTTAGAAAAATACGCTTCAAGGTGCTATTCTATACGGATTTTTGACAGGTTTTTGGATTATTTTGGACTGATAAGAATCGAAGAAGAAAAAAAGGGACTTGATTCAATAAAACACATTATTAAGACAGATATATTTGATAGGTTAATAAATGTACGACCACCCAACACGCAATATACGTAAGCCGGGGGATGTGGGTAATTCAAACTTTTGTACTTTTACTCAAATTCGCAACGGTTTGACTGGTTGGAGCTTCGAAATCCCGGCCTACGCATATTGCCGACCGTGTGTGCCCGGCATGGGTGTTAATTATAGGGTGCAAGCCCCGAACAGGCGGTGGTAAACCGAACTGTTAGCAAGTGGCAAGTGTTACATCGCGAG
>RZYD01000746.1 GCA_009930445.1 Bacteroidia bacterium
TGTAGCAAGAAATGATGCTGATTCTTTGGGAATAATCTATAATCCGGAACGAACCGGGCCGGATTGCAATTTCACCGAGAATGCAATTAGCCTTGAGGGGAGAATTTGTCGGGAAGGCTTGCCTTCTTTTCTCTCTCACTATGCAAAAATTCCGTTAATCCAATACAGTGAAAGTTGTTTTGGAGATACAACCTGGTTTTCACTCACCAACACCGCCTTTATCGATTCCCTGCAGTGGGATTTCACAGATATCGGGCATCCGGCCAGATTCGATACTGCGTTAGCTCCGTATCATATATTTAGTTACCCCGACACTTTTCACATCAATCTTTCCATTTATTTCACCGGAACACAGCATAAATTTACACAGAATGTGATAATCAGGCCATTGCCCCGACCAGCGCTGGGAGAAAATTTTTATCTTTTGTCAGGCACTGAAACCATTCTCGCTCCGGGTTCAGGATTTACCTCCTACCTCTGGGACAACCAGTCACAGGAACCGGAGCGAATAATATTCGAAGCAGGGAATTACTTTGTGAAGGTACAAGACCAGTATGGATGCGAAAACAGCGATACCGTGAGGGTAACCATTGCAAACATCCAATTTCCAACGGCATTCACGCCCAATAACGATGGACTGAACGACTTGTTTCTTCCGTATATTCCGGATCAGGGTTTCCAGGGGTATCGTTTGCTGATTTTTAACCGATATGGCGAGCTTATTTTTGAAAGCGTTTCGCCCGATGAAGGCTGGGATGGAACAAACAAAGGAATACTCTGCCCTGGCGGAGTTTACATTTACAGGGTACTACTTGAATGCAGAAATTGTGATTCGAGGGAAGCGAGGCAGAAATTTACAGGCTCCGTAATGTTACTAAAATAGCCCAAAACTGGTTTTATATTAAAAAAGAGCAATTCCGGGCGATCGGATAACAAAAACCTTCGTTAAGTAATGCCCACAGAGCTTTCCCGTGCAATGCGCCGCGTCAGCCATCCCACCGTAAATCCGATAACAATACCCAATAAAGCTCCGCACAAAACATCCAGCGGATAGTGTACCCCCAGATAAATCCGGCTGTACCCAACAAGCCCCGACCAGAGAAAAACAGCCACAACAGCCCATAAGCCCCATCGCAGGGTAATCACCAAAAAAGCAGACAATGCGAATACGTTAGCCGCATGGGAAGAGACAAATCCATAGCTCCC
>RZYD01000747.1 GCA_009930445.1 Bacteroidia bacterium
CCATTTCCCGGCCAAAGGGATGTCAGCATAATTCGATACCGGCCCAACCCTTCCAATTCCCGGGCCGATGTTTCCCAGCGTGGCGGCTACTGAACCTACTGATGACTTAAAATCAAGGCCGAGTAATGCCATAATCAGCGATCCGAAAGCGAATATTATCATGTAAATAAGGAAGAAGGCCAGTACATTATTAACGAGTTCCTGGGGAACAGTGCGATTATTCAATTTTACCGGAATGAGTGCGTTGGGATGTATTTGTCGTTTTAACTCCAGCGTACTGTTTTTTAATAACAGCAGAATTCTTGACATTTTGATGCCCCCTCCGGTACTGCCAGCACAACCCCCGGTAAACATCAGCAAAACAATGATAAACCACACGAAAGTAGGCCACTGCAAATAGTCGTAGGTTACGAAACCAGTGGTAGTCACAATTGAAACAACCTGAAAGAGACCGTGACGGAAAGCTTCTCTTGCCGGTAATACATTTTCAAGCATCAAAGTTCCGGCGATAAGCAATGTACTTATTCCCAGTACGAGAAGATAAAATTTCAGTTCCTGATCCTGTTTTACTTTGTTAAACAACCGTTTGATTACAAAGTAATGAATAGTGAAGTTGATCCCGGCCAGAATCATGAAAAATATGATAACATACTGAATGTAAGGCGAATAATTGGCTATGGAGGCATTTTGGGTAGAGAAACCTCCGGTGGCCAGTGTTCCGAATGAATGGCACAGTCCATCGAAAAGATTCATTCCTCCCCCCATCAGCAGTACCGTTTCCGCCAGTGTAAAAGCGACATAGATAAACCATAGCCGTTTTGCCGTTGCCGCTACACGTGGGTGTATTTTATCGGGCGTGGGGCCCGGTACTTCGGCCATAAAAAGCTGCATACCCCCTACACCTAATAACGGCAAAATGGCAAGTGAAAGTACAATAATACCCATTCCGCCAATCCAGTGGGTCATGCTTCGCCAGAAAAGTAATCCTTTCGGAACTGCTTCAATGTTGTTTAGTATCGATGCTCCGGTAGTTGTAAATCCGGAAATGGTTTCAAAAAATGCATCGGAATAATTCGGAATGGCCCCACTCACGACAAAAGGAATGGCTCCAAAAAATGAAATTATAAGCCACGAAGCCGTGACAATAATAAACCCTTCGCGCTTTCCAATGTCATTTCTGCTTCCTTTTCTCGTGATAATCATC
>RZYD01000748.1 GCA_009930445.1 Bacteroidia bacterium
GCCGGCCATGGAGGGAAAGACCCCGGGGCGGTATCGGGTAATATCAGGGAAAAGGACATTGCGCTGCGCATTGCACTCAAAACGGGAGCATACATCGAAAAATACCTGCCGGATGTAAAAGTATGTTATACCCGAACCGATGACCGCTTTGTTGAGCTTCACAAAAGGGCAAAGATAGCCAATGAAGCACAAGCGGATCTTTTTATCTCAATTCACTGCAATGCCAACAAATCGTCGAAGCCATTTGGCACAGAGACGTATGTAATGGGTTTACACAAAAGCCAGGCAAATCTTGAGGTGGCAAAAAAAGAAAACGCAGCAATTTTGTTGGAAGAGGATTACGAATCGGAATATGAAGGCTACGATCCGAATTTACCTGAAAACACGATTATTTTCAGTCTTTTTCAAAATGCCTTTTTAAATCAAAGCCTGACGATGGCATCCTTGGTTGAAGATCAGTTCAGGGAACGGGTACACCGCCACGACCGGGGCGTGAAACAGGCCGGATTTCTGGTGTTATACCGAACCACCATGCCCGGGATTCTGGTGGAAACGGGATTTTTGACAAACCCATCGGAACGGGCCTTTCTGGCCGGAGAAGAGGGACAAACTTTCATTGCATCAGCCATTTACAGGGCGTTTAAAAACTACAAAGAAGTACAGGAAAAACTCAACAACAGGGTTTCCAATGCCGCAGATCTGCCCATAACAGACGCCCTGATTATTCCGGAAAAGAGCACTCCGGAGATCCTCTTTACGGTACAGTTTCTTTCATCAAAAACCGAAAAACCCCTTTACTCCAACGAATTTACCGGAATCCCGGATCTGGGAATGTATCAACATCAAGGGCTGTTTAAATATACTACAGGAGAATTTACTACCTTTGAGGAAGCATCGGAACACCGAAAAACAATTATTACCAAGGGATTCTCCGATGCCTTTATTGTGGCCTTCCACTTTGGGGATCGCATTTCCATTGAGGAAGCCAGAAAAATGACTGCAAACAAGAGCAAACTATGAGTAAAAAAAACACCATTCAAAGAAAAAAAATCCTTCTGGCCCTTTTCTTTCTTGCCGGAATTGCAGTGCTCTATTGGGGCGTAAGTTTTCTGCAGGGAGTAGATATTTTTAACCAACAAACGATTATTTACAGCATCTATCCGCGGGTCGACGGGTTGGAACAAGGAGCTCCCGTTGATGTTCA
>RZYD01000154.1 GCA_009930445.1 Bacteroidia bacterium
ATGGGAAAAAAAATGAAGAATGTTATCCAACATCCCAAAAACACTATCGTGCTCATCCAGAACCACAACCGCCCCCGAACCAAGGGTAAGTCCCTGCTCTCGAAGCAAATCATATCCCAGCCGCATATCCAGCATCGACTTGTCAATAAACGTTCCGGCAGCCCCCCCCAGCAAAGCCGCTTTAAAAGGTTTATCGTCCAACATACCCCCACAAAAACCCTCAATAAGGTCACGAACGGTAAGTCCGGTTTCGACTTCAAAGAACCCCGGATATTTCACTTTGCCAGAAACGGTAAATATCTTTGTTCCGGGAGATTTTTCTGCACCCAGTGCACGATACCAGGCGGCACCTTTTAAAACAATTGCCGGATAATGCGCCAGTGTTTCGACATTATTAATCAAGGTAGGTTTACCAAAAAGGCCTTTTTCTGCAGGATAAGGAGGTTTAATGCGGGGATATCCCCTTTTCCCTTCCAACGATTCGAGCAGCGTAAGTTCTTCCCCACACAGGTACGAACCGGCACCCAGACGAATCTCTACTGTACAGGAAAATGTACTTCCAAGAATCTGATCTCCCATAAAACCCTCCTTAAGAGCCTGTTGTAACGCAATGGCTATTCGGTTGATCGCTTCGGTATATTCACCCCGGATATAAATATAAGCGCTACTTGCACCTATAATATACGCAGCAATAAGAATTCCTTCCAAAACAAGATGCGGATCATTTTCCATGATTACCCGGTCTTTAAAAGTTCCGGGTTCCCCTTCATCGGCATTACACACCACATATTTTTCCGGACAAGTATCGCAGGTAAGACGTGAATAGCGACTCTTTTGGCCGGCAGAGAACCCCGCCCCGCCCCGGCCGCGCAATCCGGCCTGCTCCAGCTGCTGAGTCAGCTGCTCCGGATCCATCGCAAGCGCCTTCCGGAGAGCCCGGTAACCCGCAGTCCGGATATAATCCGTAAGTGAACCAGGATCAATTTTCCCTAAACGGGCCAGAGCAATCCGTGTTTCTTTCATGCAAAATTCTTTACTGGCTTAATTCCTTGAGCAGTAATTCCATACGCGCCACGTCGACGTTCGTATAGGTATCACTGTTAATCATAACGGAGGGTGCATTCCCGCAACGGCCCAGACATTCCGCAGCCTCCACGGTAAAAAGCCCATCCGGGGTGGTAGCGCCCTTTTCTATTTTGAGCCTTTGTTGAAGCCATTCCAGCATATTCTGACGCTGCATCAGGGCACATACCGGACTGGCACATACACGAATCACATATTTTCCCCGCGGTTTAAGGCTCAACATGGAATAATAGGTGACAACCCCGTAAATACTACTCATCGGCATATTAAGATAGGTAGCAACGGCATGCATAGCCTCTTCAGAAATATAATTCCGGGTACTGCTCCGCTGAACATCATGAAGAATCATCAAAAGATAGCTCTTTTCCGGCGGATATTTGGCCATTATCTCATCAATACGCATAGAATCTGATTATAAAATGTAAACAAGGGTTCCTGCCTCAGGGTTCAAAGAATCATTTAAATAAGCAAAGAAGAAAGATCGTCAGGGTTATTAATATTAAAAAATACGCGACGCGCGAGTGCACTATCATCAAAACGCATAAAAAGTGTGGGGTATTGAGAAAATAGTAAACGGATTTTGGGGTTATCGTATATTTTCAACAACCGTTCGACATCAGTGAATGCAGCTTTCGGATAAATCCCATGAAGTGGTTCAATCCCCGTTTCAGTATTCGGGATGATAATTAGCCCGGGATTTCGTTCATAGAAAGCCAGCTGGCTCTCGATAACATCCTGACGAAGGTTAGGCATATCACAAGCGAAAATAAAAGCCGCAGAATTCGAAATCCGGCTTAACGCAGAATGAATCCCGGAAAGGGGTCCATGCCCGGGAATAAGGTCGGGATAAATCAACACATCATTTTCAAAAGAAAATATTTCCGGTTCATTGGAAATGATAAAAATTTCGGAAAATACCGCGCTGAGCACCTGTATATTATGCGCGATAATAGTCTGCCCCTTAATTTGAATAAACGATTTAGGGATACCCCCATAGCGGCTGGCTTTCCCTCCGGCTAAAATCACTGCCGATAATTCCATTTCTCCCATTAATAAGGTTTAAAAAGTATAACAGGACTTTTCAGCCTTTTGTTTCCTGCTCCCGGTTATTGTTGTACCTCATCATTGAAAATTATGAAAAAAGAAAAAATAATACTCTGATTAACATTCTATACTAAACTCATTTATAACTACATAAAACATTTTGTTCAGTTATCTGTTTCTATGTTAAACAGAATAAATATGGCAGAATATTCCATAAAAAATCTGGAAGCATTAACCGGAATCAAAGCACAAACGATACGGGTTTGGGAGCGAAGGTACAACCTCTTTTCACCAGAGCGCACAGCAACGAATTTAAGAAAATATTCGGATAATGATCTGGTAAAACTACTCAACATCTCCGTGCTTATTCAACATAACTACAAAATCAGTAAGTTAGCATCGATGGATGATCCGACCCTCAAAACCCGGGTACTTCAATTAAAATACAAACCCTTTCTCCACCATACGGAAATTGGTAAATTGCTTGCCGCGACAATCGAATGGAATGAAAAGGCGTTTTTCCTTACCCTGGAGAATAATATCCGGGTGTTGGGATTCGAGGAAACCATCCTCAACGTGGTATTTCCCTTTCTCTCACAAATCGGGCTCTTATGGCAAACTGGCAATATGTATCCTGCACAGGAACATTTTGTCAGCCTACTAATCCGCGACTATTTCATACAAAGCATAAAAAATATCCCAGCAACTACGGATAACGATGCGCCCCTCACGATATTTTTTCTACCCGAAGGGGAATCCCACGAACTCAGCCTGTTGTTTTATCATTATATAGCAAAAAAAGAAGGACACCGGGTAATCTATCTCGGCCAAAATGTCCCGAAGGATGATCTGAAAAGAATTGCCCGGTTCAAAAAACCCAACAATCTTTTTACCGCTTTGATCAGCTCCATTTCCGGCATCGATATCCGTATGTACATCCTTGACTTAGCGCAACAATTCGCAGAATCCAATATATATCTCACCGGAGGGCAATTAAAAAAAATAAATTTCCCTCTGCCTCGTAATGTTTTTATTGTTTCCTCACCCGACAAATTCAGAAAGTATTATAAAAATTAAACAGATAACAAAATATGAAAAAAATGCTTTTTATCACGCTGTTCTTCGCAGCTTTAACAGCCAGCAGCCAGAGCTCATTTTACGATTTTACAGTTAAAACCATTACCGGTGAACCTTTCCCGTTGAGCCAACTGAAAGGGAAAAAAATAATGGTTGTAAACACCGCATCAAAATGCGGCCTGACCCCTCAGTACGAAGGACTTGAAGCCTTGTACAAAAAGTATCAGGATAAAAATTTTGTAATCATCGGGTTTCCCGCCAACAATTTCATGCATCAGGAGCCGGGAACCAACGAGGAAATCGCTGAATTTTGTAGTATTAATTATGGTGTCACTTTCCCGATGATGGAAAAAATAAGTGTTAAAGGCGACGACATGCATCCACTCTACCAATGGTTAACAGAAAAGGCACTGAACGGTGTGGAAGATTCGCAGGTAAAATGGAATTTTCAAAAATACCTCATCGACGAAAAAGGGCAACTGGTTAAGGTTGTAGCCCCGCAAAAAAAGCCCGACAGCAACGAAATTCTGTCCTGGCTCAACCCATAATACGATTGAATTCACATAAAATTGTGTTTCTTTGCAGGCAGAAAAAGCAGTGGAAAAAAGAATGAACAAACGCATTCTGCATCTGGCAATTCCCAACATCATCAGCAACCTCAGTGTTCCACTACTTGGGGTTGCTGATCTTGCATTAATGGGCCATCTGGGAACCGTACAGGATATAGGTGCGATTTCGCTCGGTGGAATGATTTTCAATTTCATATACTGGCTATTTGGATTTTTACGAATGGGAACCACCGGATTTACAGCTCAGGCATTGGGAAAACGCGATTTTCCGGGCATGATGATGCATCTCTCCAAAGCCCTTCTCGTGGCAATCACCACCGCAGCAATCCTTCTGCTCCTTCAATCCCCCGTTGGTTGGGTGAGTTTTAAACTGGTGGGAAGCAGTCCGGAAGTGGAAGCACTCACCCGGGAATACTACCGGATACGAATCTGGGCAGCTCCTGCAACGATTAGCCTCTATGCCTTTACGGGATGGTTTATCGGTATGCAGAATACCCGATTCCCGATGTTGCTATCCATTGTTATCAATATCCTCAATATCGGCTTTAATGCACTCTTTATTTTCGTATTCGGAATGCGCGCCGATGGCGTAGCACTGGGAACGGTGCTAGCCCAATACAGTGGCCTGTTACTGGCGCTTTTTTTCTTCTTCAGATATTACCGGAAAATGCTAAATTATTTTACCCTTGACGGGATATTTCATCTGACTGCTTTTCTGCGGGTCAACGGTAATCTCTTTCTGCGTACCCTGTTATTGCTGATGGCCCTCTCGTTTTTCACAGTAGCCTCAGCCCGACAAAGCGATAATATATTGGCAATTAATACATTACTACTGCAATTCTTTACACTCTTTGCATACTTTCTCGATGGTTTCGCCTATAGCGCTGAAGCCTTAACCGGACGATTCATTGGTGCAGCCGACCCCGTCAGGCTTCGCCGCATGATCCGGATTACGTTTCTTTGGGCCTCCGGCCTAAGCCTCCTTTTTGCTGTTGGTTATGCAACCGGGCATAATCTTTTGCTTAAAGTTTTCACAAACAAACAAGATATCATTCTTGGCGCTCAGGAATACCTCCACTGGATCATTCTGATACCACTGGTCACTTTCCCGGCTTTTATCTGGGATGGGGTCTTTATCGGAGCAACCGCATCGAAACAAATGCGTAACGTAATGATTGTTGCTACCGCAGGATGCTTCTTTCCTGTTTATTTGCTAACGGTTAATCCGATGGGAAATCATGGATTATGGCTGACATTCATCCTTTTTATGGCCACAAGAAGTGTACTAATGACACGCATGGCTAAAAAGTCGATACCACGGCTACAATAATCCTCAACAATTCGGGTCAGTGGTTGTTAATAAGCAAAACAATATCCCGTAATGCATCAAACATACTGCGATACAACACCCACAAATGCAATAACCATTTTCAGTACCCAGGAATTATGCATAATTAAAAAAAATAAAATTATACAACGATGACTACCTTTACTGCCTTACACTTATCAAAAAAGGATATACTAAACGACTATTATACCGCCCTGCTCAGCCGGCAAATCAGTTATCTGGGGAGGAAAGAGGTGCTCACAGGGAAAGCTAAATTCGGGATTCTGGGCGATGGAAAAGAAATTCCACAACTGGCAATGGCCCACGTGTTTCAAGCAGGCGACTGGCGTTCGGGGTATTATCGCGATCAAACATTCATGCTGGCAGCCGGAATGGTTTCTCCTCAGGAGCTATTTTCACAACTCTACGGTGACACCAATACCGATAACAACCCAGCCTCATCGGGAAGAATGATGAATAATCACTATGCCACACCAACCCTGGACGAAACGGGAGAATGGCGCAACCTGACACAACAAAAAATTTCATCCGCTGATATTTCACCAACGGCCGGTCAAATGCCGCGTTTACTCGGCCTCGCGATGGCCTCAAAGTATTACCGGGCATTTGGAGAAACAAAAGAATTCAACAAATTTACTGTACAAGGAAACGAAGTAGCTTTTGGCACCATTGGGGATGCCTCCACTTCCGAAGGCCACTTTTTTGAAGTAATGAATGCTGCTGCAGTCCTTCAGGTTCCGCTGGCCATGTCGGTATGGGATGACGGTTATGGCATTTCGGTACCCAAAAAATTTCAAACGGCGAAAGAGAGTATTTCAAAAGCATTA
>RZYD01000749.1 GCA_009930445.1 Bacteroidia bacterium
CGAAGATTATTTTTGCCGCCTGGTGCCCAACAGCGAAATTGCCGAAAACGATTACAACATTGCCGTCAGCAGCTATGTAGAGCAGGAAAACACCACCGAGGAAGTGGATATTGAAAAACTCAATGCCCACATTGCCGAAATCGTCATTCGTCAAAACAAACTTCGGGCAGCTATTGATGAGATAGTTGCCGATTTGGAAGGAGGTGCACGATGAAGGAAGAACATAAGGCTGAATTTAAAATCGGCGATAGCCAACTAATCATTTATCAAGCCGAAAACGGAACCACTAAAATTGAAGTTCGCCTCGAAAATGAAACGGTTTGGCTTACTCAAAAAAAGATGGCCGAGTTGTTTCAAACAACACCTCAAAATATTACCATTCATTTGAAAAATATTTTTGACGAAGGTGAATTAAAGGAAATGGCAACGTGTAAGGATTTCTTACAAGTTCAAAACGAAGGCAAAAGACAGGTAGAAAGGAAACAAAAATTTTACAACCTTGATGTTATTATTTCGGTAGGGTATCGCATCAAATCGCATACTGCTACCAAGTTTCGTATCTGGGCTACTGAACGTTTAAAAGAATACATTGTAAAAGGATTTACAATAGACGACGAACGCCTGAAACAAATGGGCGGCGGAGGTTACTGGTACGAGTTGCTCAACCGTATTCGTGACATTCGTTCGTCCGAAAAGGTATTATATCGTCAGGTACTCGATTTATATGCTACCAGTGTAGATTACGACCCCAATACTCCTGAATCGTTTGAATTCTTTAAAATTGTACAAAACAAACTACATTATGCCGCTCACGGTCATACTGCGGCCGAAGTTATTTACCGGCGTGCCGATAGCGACAAACCCTTTATGGGCTTGACGGTTTTTCCGGGCGAACAACCTTCTTCAAAAGACATTGCAGTTGCCAAAAATTATCTGTACGCCGGGGAGCTGAAGGTCCTTAACAATTTGGTATCGGGATATTTCGACTTTGCCGAAATACAGGCAATGAAACGCAAGCCCATGCATATGACCGATTACATAAAACAGTTAGACAACATTCTGTCGGCCACAGGCGAAAAACTATTACCCAATGCAGGAAGTGTAAGCCACCAGCAAGCCATTGAAAAAGCCCGGGCCGAATTCAAAAAATATCAGTCAAAAACATGCTCTCCGGTCGAAATAGCCTACCTGGAAAGCATCAAA
>RZYD01000750.1 GCA_009930445.1 Bacteroidia bacterium
AATTTGCACCCACTTATCCACGGCGTCGTAGCTCAGTTGGTAGAGCAGAGGACTGAAAATCCTTGTGTCACTGGTTCGATTCCAGTCGATGCCACAACATAGCAGCCCCTAACAGGGGCTTTTTTTGAAGGTCACAAAAAAAATCGAGGCTGTCCAAAAAGGCAGCCTCTTATTTTTTCAAATTTTAACTCAACCCCTTCAAAATTTCTTAATCCCGATAATTTCACGCACCTCCTGCATCGTTTGCTGCGCGCTATGGCGTGCTTTTTCAGCACCTTCACGAACAACCTTACTCAGGTAGGTTTCATCATGAATTAACGCATGAATACGTTGGCGGAAAGGTGTTGTAAAAGCGATCATATCTTCCGCGAGCTGCTTTTTTAGCTCGCCATAACGGATATCTGCAGATTGGTATTTCTGTTCATACCAAGCGACCACATCGGGTTTGGAAACCACACGTAACAGAGTAAATAGATTTTTTATGGGCTCAGGCATTTCCTGGTTCGGGCTTACCGGGCCACTGTCGGTCACCGCACGCATAATTTTCTTGCGGATGGAAGCCGGTTCCTCGCCCAAAAAAATTGCATTTCCGGCACCCTCCGATTTTCCCATCTTACCACTTCCGTCCAGTCCCGGGATTTTTACCAATGCCTCACCAAAATTGTAGGCATCAGGAATAGGAAAAAAATCTTCCTGATACATACGGTTAAAACGACGGGCAAAAGTACGCATCATTTCCAGGTTCTGTTCCTGGTCTTTTCCCACGGGCACTTTCCGGGCTTTATGGATGATAACATCGGCTGCCATCAACGTTGGATAAGTCAACAGGCCTGCGTTGATATTTTCCGGTTGTTGACGGGCTTTATCCTTAAAAGAGGTACACCTTTCCAATTCGCCAAGATAAGCATTCATATTCAGCAGGAGATATAATTCGGTTGTTTCCGGTACATCGCTTTGAATATAAATGGTAGCTTTCGCGGGATCCAGGCCGGCCGCCAGGTATTCGGCTAACACCATCCGGACATTATTATGCAGGTCGGTGGGCTTAGGATGAGTAGTGAGGGAGTGATAATCGGCAATAAAAAAAAAGCACGTATGCGTTTCCTGCATTTTTACAAAATTACGCATTGCACCAAAATAATTTCCCAGATGCAGGTTTCCTGTGGGCCTGATTCCGCTAACAACTTTTTCCATAGAGGCA
>RZYD01000155.1 GCA_009930445.1 Bacteroidia bacterium
CGAGCATAAAATCAACCTTTTCGGTATGGGCCTGATTATATACGATAAAAACAGCTTTCATAATTAAGATTTTTTAGCCTCAGCGAGGACATTATTCATAAACTCATACCTGGAATGGACGCTTTTCATTTTATTACGTTCGCCTCTGCGAGAGAACATACTGTAAACAACGGGCACTAAAATCAAGGTAACCAGGGTAGAAAAAACCAAGCCACCGATAACGGCAATACCCATTGGGCTCCAAATTTCGGAACCTTCACCGGTACTGAGTGCCAAAGGCAACATCCCCAGAATTGTAGTTAAACTCGTCATCAAAACCGGCCTCAAACGAGAACGCCCGGCGACAGAGATGGCTTCATTGAGGGCCAAACCTCTATCGCGCATCAGGTTAATATAATCAACCAGTACAATGGCATTTTTCACTACAATGCCAATCAGCATAATAGCCCCCAGGGCTGAGATCGCACTCAGGGTAGTATTTGTAAGGTACAAGGCCAGAATAACCCCACTAAAGGAGAAAGGAATGGAAAACATAATAATAAAAGGCATCTTAAGGCTTTCGAACTGAGAGGCCATTACGATGTATACCAGCAGAAGGCTAATCACCATCAGCAGGCCTAAATCCATAAAAGTCTCCTGTTGGTCTTCATAAGCTCCGCTAATTTGAACCATTACGTCGGGCGGCGTGTCGATCTGATTCAATTCTTTCTGGATAGAGGCCACTAACTCACCCAGGGAAGTCTGAGAGGGTTTAGCTGTAACACTCACGATACGTTCACGGCGTTTTCGGTCAATACTGGGTGGAGACCAGCTTTCCTGGATGGTGCCAATATCTTTTAGCCGCACCGTTTCACCCCGCTGGTTGGTGATAGCAATATTTTCAATATCGGTGATGGAATTCCGGTACTCTTCCTCAAAACGGATGACCACATCGTATTCATCGCCAAATTCGCGGAAGCGTGTAGCTGTGAGCCCTTTAACCCGACCACGAAGCATCATGGCCACCCCTGACGTACTTAATCCATGCTGGGCCATTCGTTCCTGATCAAGAACCACCTGAAGTTCAGGTTTTGAATCATCGCGGCTGATATTAACATCGGTAGCACCGGGGAGAGATTTCATGCGGTCGGAAATTTCAGCAGCAACCTGATTAGTGGTATTGATATCATAGCCATAAATTTCCACTTCTACTTGCGTGCCACCGCCAAATCCCATTCCGCTACTTGTTGTAACATCATAATTTACGATTTCAGGAATTTTATCCAGTTCTTTCCTCAACACATCGGCAATAGTCCATACATCCCGTGTGCGCTCCTCCTGATCCACAAGCCGGATAGTGTAAGTGATAATATTCGATCCGGAAGCATTAAACAGAGCCATGAATCCCCCTCTGTCGTCAGCGCCGGCGGAGGTGGAGACGAGTTCAATTTCAGGTATTTCCCTTTCCAGAATATCATCCATCAACCGGGCAATTTTAATGGTTTCATCCACACGAATGCCCGATTGAAGTTCGATAGTGGCAGAAAAACTTCCTTCATCGGCCTCGGGCATAAATTCGGTACCAATGAATTTCACGAGAAACAGCGACCCAAAAAATATCACGAGCGCGCCAATAAGCACATACCATTTCCTACGCAGGGCAAAACGGATGGATTGTTCATAAAACCCATCAAAACGATCCAGGAGCCTGATAATCGTATTATCGTAACTAAACTTCCGCGGTTTATGATTTTTCGGGCGCAGACGCAACAGTTTGCTGGCAAGCATAGGCGTAATGGAAATAGCTGCAATCGTGGAAGTCACTACGGTAATAGACACAATTAATCCCAACTGACGGAACAACGTTCCGGTTAATCCGGAGACAAAAGTGAGGGGCATAAAAACAGCCACAACTGTAAGGGTAGTTACAATTACCGCGAGCCAGACTTCATTGGTAGCATAAATTGCTGCTTCGCGTGGTGTGCTACCCCGCTCAATATGTTTTGTAATATTTTCAAGCACAACAATTGCATCATCCACAACCATTCCTATGGCAATAGAAAGGGAGGAAAGAGAAATAATGTTGATTGAATTTCCGCTAATGCGCAAATAGATAAAAGCAACAATGAGGGAAATCGGAATGGTAAGAATGACGATAAAAGTAGCGCGCCATCTTCCGAGAAAGAAAAGAATCACCAAAACCACAGCAATAGCGGCATACAGAAGTGAGCTGGTAAGATTTTTTATGGAGCCCTGGATAAATTCGGATGAGTCCATAATTTTTTCGATAGTAACATCGGCGGGCAAAGACTTTTTAAGTTCTTCCAGCGATTCACGGACTTCGCGTGCTACACCAACGGTATTGGCTCCTGACTGTTTCTGAATCACCATTCGCAATCCGGTTTGGCCATTTATTTTTTCATCTACGGTCATATCGCGAATTGTATCTTTCACGGTGGCGATATCGCGAAGATAAATCGTTTGGCCGTTGAAATTGCCCATAACGAGGTTTTCAATCACATCACTACGGACAAATTCACCTTCGATACGCAAGGGATAATCGAGATAGCCCATTTCGATATTACCTGCCGGAAGGTCTAAATTTTCGGCCTGAATAACAGCGGCAACCTGTTCGACAGAAAGGTTATAGGCTTCCATGCGTAAGGGGTCGACATTAACCTGAATTTCGCGGCCCGGAGCACCCATAACACTGATTGAGCCGATTCCCTCAATCCGGTTAAGTGGATTTACGATACGTTCATCCAAAATTTTATCCAACCCGTAATAGCTCTCTTTCGCCGTAATGGCATAAAACATAATGGGCATCATTGAGCTGTTAAATTTAAAAAGCGAAGGCTTATCGGCGTCCTCGGGCAACATCTGTTCTGCAAAATTTAAGGCATCGCGTATGTCATTTGCTGCTTCATCGAGGTCGGTACCCCATTCAAATTCAATAAAAACAACCGAGGTATTATCCCGCGAAGTGGATGAGATTTCCTTTACATTATTCACCGTATTCAGGTTATCCTCAATCACACGGGTAATATTGGTTTCAATATCCGAAGCATTGGCGCCCGAGTAGGTGGTAAGAACCGACATGAAGGGGGCTTCAATTTCCGGATAGAGATCCACAGGCAATTTAACCAGTGAATAAAGGCCAAGCACCATTAACGCAACAAATAACATTATGGTGGTAATTGGCCTCTTTACTGCGCTTCCATATATACTCATTTTTCTATCCTTTCATTAAAATTATTGTGCAGATACTTCCACTTTATACCCATCGAGCAAGTTCACCTGGCCGGCGATGATGAGCTGGTCGCCAATATGTAGTTCGGGGGAAATCACCTCAATTTTATCATCAAAACGTTTTCCTGTTTCAACATTGATCCGATGTGCCACATGGTTTCGGTGCACAAAAACAAAACGTTCATTGGTTCCTTCCTGTTGCAAAATTGCCTGAGCCGGAAGGACAATAGCGTCTTCTTCTCCCAAAGCCAGCTGAACCCGTGAAAACATGCCGGAACGGAGAATACGGCCAACATTGGGTACAGTAACCTCAACGGTGAAAGTGCGGGTAAGACTGTTAACAGTAGGATGGATCAGACTGACCTCGCCGGAGAAGATTTTATCGGGATAGGTATCACAAATCACCTGCGCCTTCATACCATTATACACCAGGGGGTAATACTTTTCAGATACATTTACGATGGCTTTAAGCGGGTTGATTTGCTGAAGGGTAACGATAGCGGCTTTTCCGGCCTGCGTATTGGGTGCACCACTGAAAAGTTCATTATCCTCGTAATATTTTCCGGTAACCACGCCGGAAACAGGCGAAGTGAGCCGCGTATTTTTTTCCAAAAACTCCACATTACTTTCCAGGACTTGCAATTGCATTTTCACCTGATCGTATTGTTGCCGGGATACTCCGCCCACCTGGATCAGCGTATCGAGGCGGTTAAAATTCAGCCGGGCATCACCAAGTTGAATTTTTGCCTGAATCAACTGAGTGGGATCAAGTTCGGCTATCAGGTCACCCTGGGCCACTTCGTCGCCCACTTCCACATGAATTTTTTCAATTCGGCCGGGCTGAGCGGAGGCAAGATATACCTCTTCCCACGGGGTAAGCGTGGAGGTATAATCAATGGTGCGGGCAATACGTTCGGAGGCAATCGGCATTACTTTCACCGGATAAATTTTATCGGCGGAATTCACCGATTTTACTACCTGCGCTTCAGCCTCTTTCGACCCCTGTGCGCATTGTATAAAAAGAAGCCCGCTCAGCACAACAGCGGCTAAAAGAGCTGAAAAACGTATTAATTTGATTGATTTCATTCCTTTATGTATTAAATATTATTTAAAAGTTTATCTAACGCCAA
Organism: Bacteroidia bacterium; assembly: GCA_009930445.1. Lineage (GTDB taxonomy): Bacteria > Bacteroidota > Bacteroidia > Bacteroidales > BM520 > BM520. The sequence goes on from RZYD01000155.1 coordinate 4,359, forward strand.
TTTTGCATTGATTACCTCCATCATAGCAGAAATATAATTATTCTCTGCCTGAAGATAATTATTGTTTGCCTGGGTAAGCTCGAGACTGGAGATAATGCCCTGTTCAAATTTCAAATTAAGGTTATCAAGGATACGTTTTGCCAGAAGCACATTTTCCTTTTCGCTTGAATATTTTTCAGCCGCATTTTTAAGATTGAATCTCAACTGACGTTCCTGCATGAGCATCTGCTCTTGCAGCATGGTACGCGTGGTGCGTGCTTTTTCCAACTCCACCTTAGCCTTGCTGATCTGCGCTCTGCGCTGTCCTCCGGCCAAAATCGGGATATCGAGCGACAGGCCAAGCATGGAGCTCGGGAACCAGCTTTGATCAAAGAGTTCATCCCCCTGCCCGCTCTGGTTATAGCTATAAAAGCCCGCCAGTGTAGGCAGTATCTGTGCTTTTTTTGCTTTAAGGCTCAATTCTGCCAGGTTTTCCTGTGTTTCCATCATTTGCATTTCGATATGATCAGCCGGAATAAAACGCTGTGCAAGCATTGTTTCTACGCTGATTTGCTGCATGATATCCTCCAGTTTTTCGGTTAGCACCATTTGAGTTTCTATGGTAAGGCCCAACTGAAAACGAAGCAAGTTATAGTTTAACTCGATATTCCGCAACATACTGCGTTTTGTATTTTCCATCATGGTTAAAGTTACCTGAATCTGATCGACATCGGTAGCCTCCGCCATACCGGCAGCATACATGGTATTGGTCTGGAGAAGGGTTTTTTCCAGGTTCCTGATATTTCCCTCTATGATCTTCATCGCCTCTTCCGAAACGAGCGTGAGGTAATACGTATTCGCCACCGATTCGCGGATATCTTTTTCCGTTTTTTCGAGGCCCTGTTCCGCCAGTTTCTGATAAACCTTTGCGGTTTGAACGCCAACGATAACCGGACCGTTAAAAAGAAGTTGGGAGGCCTGAACGCCCCAACTCGTATTAAATTGGGTACCAAACTGTATTTCAGCATAAGTGCCGGGAGGACCTCCGAACATTTCAGCTGGAATAAGGGTGGTCATCAATTTCAGGTTATCGTTAAGACCCGCGCTGGCATTTACCTGAGGCAGGCCGGCAGAAAGTGTTTCCCATACCGATAGCTCCGCCGAATTCACATCATAACGGGCATTTTGCATCTGAAAATTATGCTCCATTGCAAAATCCTGTGCCTGCTGCAGGGAAAACTGCATCGTTTCCTGCGAAGCAAGAGTTCCCGCAAGCAGCAAACCAATCCCAAACATCACATACTTAATCTTCATAGTGTATAAATTTAAATTTCATTAGATACCTGTGCATGGCTCCAACCGCCTGTTGTAGAAAGTTTTTTATAGCCACATGTTGATTCCCTGACCATTTTCTTACCTGTTTTTTTCATCGATTCCCTCATGAATACTTTTTAACTTTTCAAAATTGCTTTCCACGATCTCCAACCCTTTTTCCGTGCAGAGGCCACGTAAAAAAGGGAAAAATATTGAACAGGCCACATCTTGCTTTGAAAACTCCATGCGATCCTGAAAGTTTTTATCCGATACAACGGAAATTA
>RZYD01000751.1 GCA_009930445.1 Bacteroidia bacterium
GGGAATTACCAGGTCAGGATCGATTCCGATCACACTCCCGTAGCCTTCGCAACGTTTACATGCCCCATAGGGATTGTTAAAGCTGAAAAAATCAGGGGTTGGTTCTTCAAAGCGTATCCCGTCGAGCTCAAAACGGTTTGTAAAGGTGTGCCTTTGGGTACCTTCATTTGAAAACAGGGTAACCTGGCATTCGCCATCGCCTTCCAAAAATGCGGTCTCAGCAGAGTCGGCCAGACGCCCGCTAAATTCTTCGTCCAGTGCCGGAGGAACAATAAAGCGATCGATCAGAAGCCTGATTCCCGTGTTATTTGTTTTTATTGCACCCGACAGGATATCGCTAATCTGGACGACATCGTCCCCGTCTAAAATCCGGCTGTACCCCTGCTGAACCAGAATCGCCAATTGTGCTTCCATCGTGCGGCCGTTGAGCCTGAGTATAGGACACGACAGATAGCCTTTCGTGCCCGGTGACAAACGGATGATAAATTCAATAATGTCGGTTACTGAGTGCTTTTTGACTTCCTTGCCGCTCACCGGACTGAAAGTATGCCCGATTCGTGCATACAGGAGTTTGAGGTATTCATAAATTTCGGTGCTCGTTCCTACTGTACTTCGCGGGTTTCGGGTGTTTACCTTTTGTTCGATCGCAATGGCCGGGGAGATCCCCTTGATATAGTCGACTTCTGGTTTCGACATCCGACCAAGAAATTGCCTTGCGTAGGCACTTAAACTCTCCACATATCGCCGCTGCCCTTCAGCATACAGGGTGTCAAAGGCAAGTGATGACTTGCCGGATCCTGATAATCCGGTAATTACAATCAACCGGTTGCGTGGAATGGCCACATCCAGGTTCTTTAAGTTATGAACTTTTGCCCCTTTAATCAGGATGTAGTGCTGCGAATTATAATCCGACATATCTGTCCCCTTTTTCATGGCCCAAATATACTACTATTGCTTCGGATTGTAACCATTTGAAACCAATAGGTTGTTCGATTACACCTCTGGGTACAGGCGTAACTTTTTGCATTAGCAATATCCTCCGGCCGTCGCTTATCCGTTTCTTCTTTGTTAAATGGCTGTTTTTTTCTTTTTGAATCTCTTTTCTCTTTTTGTGAAAAAAAGGAAAAAATTTGTGCATGTGAAAATATTGTTCTATATTTGCCCTGTAATGTACTACAAAAACAAAGAATCTGTTCACT
>RZYD01000752.1 GCA_009930445.1 Bacteroidia bacterium
CGTTCAGTTTCTGCTGATACCATTGAACAGGATCAACCATTGCCTTTATGTCGTTTTTCAGCAAAAAGCTGACTGAAATTTTTTGGTGCCACTTTTGGGATGGTGCGTCCCTGACCCCAATATTTTTCCATTTGATTTCGTAAAATCATATTTTTAATTCCGGCTGTGCCCAGGTTCATATGTCGCCGACTGGCAACAAAATATTTATATCCACGAATAAACCGTTTAATATCAGGATTCTCAATCCCATTTTTCACCAATTCCCTGCGGTTATAAATAATCAATTCATGCAGATTAATGCCAACAGGGCACACCCTTGAGCATTCACCACACAAAGTAGTCGTATAATTCAGTTGTGAAAGATCTTTATTTTTTTGGAAAGCCTGAGAGGCGATAATACCATACGGGCCTGAATACACCGACTGATAAGCGGCTTCCCCGGCGATGGAATAAACAGGGCAAAAATTTAAACAGGCTCCGCAATGAATACAGGTTAAAATAGTACGCAATCGATTATTAGCCAACAATTCACTACGCCCATTATTAACAAAAATCACAACCATTTCATTAGGCCCATCCACATCCGGATGGCGACGCGGGCCGCTGAAAAGCGTATTAACCGGAGTAATTGTGCCGGTTCCGGCCGACGAGGAGAAAAGTGGCCATAATAAATCCAAATCTTCAACCGAAGGAATTAAACGATCGATTCCGGTAACCACAATATGCAATTTTGCCTCAGATGCGGCTAACCACAAATCACCGGTATCGGTAGAAATACTGACAGATCCGGTATCACAAGCCAAAAAATCCGCACCAGTAATTACTATTTCCTTGTCGGTGCATTTCTCCACCAATAACCGACGTAATACGGAGGTTATCGCCTGTGGTGTCAGATGCTCTTCCTCCGGAAAATAACGTTTCCGAAACGTTTCTATTACCTGTTCGGGTGTTGTTTCTACAGCCGTTAATACGGGATGCGTATTCGTTTCATTCAGCAATTCGGAGAAAAAAAGCACACTATCACCGGTAACGAAGGGGATTTCTTTTTTTTCAAGAAATGAACACAGTCCGATTTCCTCACATACTTTGCTCTGTGCACGAATCACCGTGGCATCAGGATATTCATTAATCAAAGCCAACACTTTTTCCTGTGCCTCTTTACTATCATTAGCCCATAGCACCTTACCACCTGCAGCAG
>RZYD01000753.1 GCA_009930445.1 Bacteroidia bacterium
CTTAAAATTCTCGTAAATCGTTCGTTTTGAAATTCCAAGCTCTTCCGCAATATAATCCATAGTTACATTCCGAATCCCCTGTTTTCCAAACAGAATTCCAGCCTCTTTCATTATTCGCGTCCGTAAATCCATAGTTCAAATCCAATAATCCGCAAAATTAAAAAACTTTTACGGTTTTGAAAGTTTTTTTAGAATAACAAAAAAAGAAATAAAATGTTCTTGTGGCGATTCTGACGAAGAGCGGGAACGTTGGTTACAGAATGGTTACCTTTGCATCGAAAAATAACAGAAGAAGCGTTATGCCAACAAAAAAAGCGATAAATAAACCCCGGGCGGTGGTATTGTTATCTGGCGGACTAGACTCAGCAACAGCACTTTATGTAGCGAAATCAGAAGGATACAGGCTCTATGCCTTAAGTTTCGATTATGGTCAGAAACATAAGCGGGAGCTTGAAGCTGCCCGTGGGGTGGCGCTGGCAGCAGAAGTGGAAGTACATCATATTATACGGATGGATTTAAGTTTATGGGGAGGGAGTTCGCTTACCGACAAGGAACAAAACATTGAAGATGGAAATCTCAGCCGTCGAGTGATTCCCTTCACCTATGTACCGGCAAGAAACATGGTATTTCTATCGGTTGCGGCTTCATTTGCCGAAGCAGTGGGTGCGTATGCAATTTTTATCGGGGTGAGTGAAATGGATTATTCCGGATACGTCGACTGTCGCCAGGAATTTTTAACGGCGATGGAAGAGGCCATCAATAAAGGTACGGTGTGCGCAGTGGAATCGGGACATAAGATAAAGCTCCATGCGCCATTTATTCAGATGACGAAATGGGAAGAGATTCGTTTAGGGTTGAAACTGGGTGTTGATTATGGGAAAACCTGGTCGTGTTACCGGGGCGGGGAAAAACCCTGCGGCACCTGCGATAGTTGTTTACTGCGGGCAGAAGCATTCAGAAAGGCCGGAATTCCCGATCCATTGACAAGCGGATAGAGGAAGCAAGGCAGCAACCCTGCGTTAAGACATGGCATCACATCCGGAAAGGTATGAAATGGCCGGTCTTGATAAAAAGATATCCTTTATTTATTTTTGCACCCTATACTACTTATGATCAGCAGAGGGAAAAAGAGTTTTTTTATCTTTCGGATACTTTTGGTAATCGGATTTCTTGCGCTGATACCTAAGGGTGGAGGGTT
>RZYD01000754.1 GCA_009930445.1 Bacteroidia bacterium
TTTATCGCTCGTGCCTCTGATTTTTATCTTCCCGGAAAAGCCTTCCCGATACGAGAAACAATTGTCGGCACGTAACCTTGCGCTCTGGGGCACCTTCGCTGGTGTAGTCCTCTTTGCCGGTGCTTCGTTGCAGCAAATGGGTATGGTTGATACTACTGCTGGCAACGGGGGATTTATCACTGGCTTGTATGTGATTTTTGTTCCGTTGCTTGGATTATTTTTTCGACAACCTGCCCGCCCGGTGGTTTGGCTGGCCGCTACAATGGCAGTAACTGGAATGTACCTGCTGACAATGCACAACGCCCTGACTTTTACTGCCGGTGATACCCTTGTGCTGGTGTCAGCACTTTTTTTCGCGCTTCATGTTATCGTAATCGGGCAGTTAACAGGACGTTTTAATGCATTGAAATTAAGTATGGTGCAGTTTTTTTCCTGCGCAGTTTTTAGCGGGATTTTGGCTTTCATTTTTGAATCTTTTATCTGGATGGATATCTTTTCTGCACGGCTTCCAATCCTTTATGGAGGTATTATTTCTGTAGGAGTGGGGTATACGTTTCAGGTGTTGGGACAAAAAACAGCGCGGCCGGCTCCGGCAGCGATTATTCTGAGTATGGAAGCCGTTTTTGCTATGCTTGGCGGCATGTTGATTCTGAATGAAACGGTTGACAGGCTTTCTCTTTCAGGTGCTTTACTGATGTTTTCCGGTATGGTTTTGGCCCAATGGCCTTCCCGCCGGCTAAACCATTCTTATAAAAATCAAAATAGTAATAGGGTTAATTAACAATTGTAAACTATGATGCAAACCGGTTGTAGGATTACCGTCAGGAAAAGGAGTGTTTCTCTCTCCAACCCTGTATTTCATAGGGGCAATGAAATTAAATTTAACAAAATGAAGAAAATTACACATGGATTCCTTGTTGCACTGCTGGTGCTGTTTGGTAGTGAAATTATTTTTGCTCAGGAAACTTCAGTCAATCTGTTGCTGCTCCGGAAACTCGATAAACTTCCCGGAGTGCAAGTGGCCAAATATGAACAATCGACGGCTGATTTTTTTGAATTACATGTACTCCAACCCCTCGATCATAGCGACCCCGGAAAAGGATCTTTTACTCAGCGGGTATTTGTTTCGCACCGCGGCATGAAACAGCCTGTAGTGCTGGTTACAGAGGGGTATGCTGCCGCCTATGCCGAT
>RZYD01000755.1 GCA_009930445.1 Bacteroidia bacterium
TGGAGCATGAATCGGTATCAAAAACCCTGGAATATGCTTATGACGACTGGTGTATTGCCATGATGGCAAACGATATGGAGCTTCCGGAATTATACAAAACCTTTATGGAGCGGGCACAGAATTATAAAAATCTCTTCGACCCACAAACAGGCTTTATGCGGGCAAAAAACAATAATGCCTGGTTTACCCCCTTCGACCCGCGTGAAGTGAATTTCAATTATACGGAAGCCAATGCCTGGCAATATAGCTTTTATGTACCTCATGATGTGCAAACCCTGATCGATTACCATGGCGGAGACGAACTCTTTTGCAATAAACTGGATGAACTCTTTTCCACTAACTCCGAAACCACCGGACGCGAGCAAGCCGACATTACCGGACTTATCGGCCAGTATGCCCACGGAAATGAACCGAGCCACCACATGGCCTACCTCTATTCCTATGCCGGAAAACCATGGAAAACGCAGGAAAGGGTTAGTAAAATCAGGGAAGAAATGTACCGGAATGCACCCGACGGATTATGTGGCAATGAAGACTGTGGACAAATGTCGTCATGGTACGTTTTCAGTGCGCTGGGATTTTATCCCGTTACACCCGGAGATGAACGTTATATTATCGGCACGCCGCTTTTCAGACAGGCAGATATCACACTGGAAAACGGGAAAACATTTCAAATTCTGGCACCCAAAGCATCCAAAAAAAACAGTTACATTCATGAAGTAAAACTAAACGGACAGCCCTATTACAAAGGATATATCACCCATACCGACATTATGGAGGGAGGAACGCTGGAATTTACGCTGAAAGACACACCGGGCACCTATGGCGCCGAGCCCGAATTCCGCCCTTCCATCCGCATTACCGATCATTTGATTGAGCCTGTGCCGTTCGTTCAGACTGGAGAAAAAGCATTTTTCGACAGTACGCAAATCGTGCTGGCCACCATTACGCCGGGGTCAAAGGTATATTACACGACCGACCTAACAGAACCCAACGAAAACAGCCTGTTATTCGCTACGCCGCTAACCCTGAGCGAATCAACCACGATCAAAGCCATTAGCATCGCGAAGGATAACCGAAAGAGCCGCATCATCGAATCACAATTCCTCAAAATTCCTCAAAAACGAAAAATAAAACTCTACAGTAACTATGCAAATCAATATTCGGCCGGCGGAGACTACGCGCTGATT
>RZYD01000156.1 GCA_009930445.1 Bacteroidia bacterium
CTGCAAGGCTGAAGATTTATTAAACCGCCGTATCCGTGTGAATAATTTCCGCAAACTGGTTGTATTGAAAATGGCCTTTTTGCGCCATCTTTTCCACACCTATCCCTGATGTATAGTTTTTATCGACTTAAAAAAACGGAATATTAATTCATCGTAAGGGTAAGGGCGAAATTAAAGCCAATCGATTTGCCGAAGTTTTTCCCAAACAGGTCGTAGGGTGCAGCAAGCACGATGATATAATTTTGACCGGTTTCAATCGTAACGCCTGGATAAAGAGTAAGTAACGCATGATCGTCATCGGGATAAAAGTGATTTTGATACCCCAAACCCGCGATCACCTGAAATTGATGATCCAGGAGATAATATCCTGCATCCATTGCGAGGCAGGTCGAGCCTGAATTCCGGCTGTCAGTGGGAGTTGCAGTATAACGAAGGTATTGGACATTTCCATCTATGGAAAAATGGTCATTAAATGCATAAGAGGCGACTGCTCCTATTCCCAGGCTGCTTAGTTGGGCTTCCGTTTCGGGTGAAGTGGCGACGATGCCGGTTGCTACTGGCATACTAAAGCCTGCAATAGCTGCAATTCCGGCCTTTTCACCCTGATAAACCACATAACGTAATCCAAAATTTAACACATCGAGATGGAGTGGTGCGGTTACCCCAATTTCAAGTTGATCAAAAAGGCCGTAAGTAAAACGCCATAAAGCCCCGGAGGAGATATACGTGCTGTCATTGCCGGGAAAATGGCTTGACAACGAAGAATGATTATCCCAGGCTTTGCTTTGCCATGAAATTCCAAAGGCAGGTTCAAACTCCAGGTGGTGATGATCGACTACATCCACACATACAGCATTAAGTTTTGACCCGGAAATACCCCCGATTTGTGCGTGAAGTGCGGCATTCATCAAGACCAGCAGTAATACGAAAAGTAAATTTTTCATCATCAGCTATTTTGATTCGAGCAGGAAAACAGTTCCTATTTATAAAGATGACAAAATTCAAAAAAAAATCATTAAAAAAAAAGCCTCTGAAGCATTAATGCTCCAGAAGGCTTTTTCAATTATAGTAACCTCAATCACTATTCAATCACAATTTTTCTGACAAGGCGTCCGTTCTCTCCTTCAATAATCAGATAATAAAAACCTGCATTCAGATTACTGCTATCGAATGTTTTTTGAATGGAGCCTTCAATGGGAATATTTTTTTCTTCCATTACCATTTTTCCTACCGCATTTACCAGGCGAAAGTTTACCTTTTTACTCGTGGTATTGAGTGTAAGATAAATTCGTTCATTGGTCGGATTGGGATAGAGCGTGCAAACCAGGTCGCCACTTTCATCGATTCCTGTACAATCTTTTATCAGGATAGCCAGGGTATCAGTTGCAGCACATCCTTCCTGTGAGGTTACCGTAACAGAGATCTCTTTGCTGCCTGAAAAACCTACTCCGGAACTGTCGACTTCAATTGTTTGTGTTGTTTCGCCGGTTGACCAGGCATAGTCAGCATTTGTGAAAAATCCTGCATCGAGGAGGATTACATGATTATGGCAAATTTCACGATCGTCACCAAGGGAAACCACGGGAAGCGAATTTACTGTAATGGTGGCCACACCTTCGGCTGAATTTGTACACCCATTAAAATCGGTTACTGATAACAGTGTATATTCCGTAGTTTCTGTTGGTGTAACATAATCAGACCAGGGGCTTTCTGAAATTTCCATGGTTTCATCAGCGCCATTGATAACAATCCAGGGGGCATTTCCTGTGAGATCTATGGTAAGGAGAGTGCTGTCACCGGAACAGATTTGGGTTGTACCTGTGAGAACTGCGGTTGGAAGGGGATGAATGGTTAATGTGAGTCCGGCTTCCCCATCGGTGCAGCCTCCCAACGCCGTAGCCGTAAGGGTCAGGCCGGCCATTCCTGCAGCAAGGTCATTTTCACCGGGAGTGTAGGTTGCATTGAGCAATGCTGCGTCATCGAATGTTCCGTCGCCATCGGTTTGCCATTGCAGAGCAGCATAATTAAGGGCTTCAAAATCGAGGAGGGTGTAGGTTCCTCCGTTACAGATAAAGGGATCTTCCAAAGAAACCCGGGTGAGTACCAATTCGGGGTGAATTGTTACCGTGAGATTATCGCTGATATCATCCCCTGAACCGGAAACGGTCAGGGTAAGCTCGACTGAGCCGTATGCCAGGTCATTTTCACCGGGGTGATAGTGTGTGGTAAGGGCTGTCGGATCATCAAAGATTCCATCTCCTGAGGTACTCCATAGAACAGAAGTGAAGAGTGTGGCTGCACCGTTTAGTGGGCATACTTCACCGGAGCATAACTCCATATCGGCACCGGCATAAGCAGTCATTCGCAATTCAGCGGGCAAAAGCAGATAATCAATCCATCCGCAATCGGAACCATTTGCCACACTATAATCTTTTTCATACGCCCACCTAAATTCATGTTCTCCTTCCGACACCGGATAAGAGGCCTGACTCCAGTCTTGTTCGCCCGACCAGGCGCCAAGCTGTGTGCCATCGATAAAAAACCTTAAATAGTCATAGGAGTTTTCAGAAGATACTTTGTACATAAAATGAATCGAATCATCTGATGCCACATGATAATTCAGGATAAGGTCAGTGCGTTGCTGGTCGCTGATTGGGCCGGATTGTGCAGCGTATTCCCCTTCGAAGGCGTTTCCCTGTGTGACAATCCAGTTGGCCGCACCGCTAAAGGTATAGTTAAAAGCTGAAAAATCACCTGTTTCATAATTGTCAACAATAAGTCCGATTTTTGAATTAAAGATTTTGCTGGTGGAATAATTTCCGGACTGAATTTCAAACACCATTTGTGCGATGGTTCCCACCATGGCCTCTTCGGCTATGGAAATATTAAACTGTGCTTCCGTTGTTTCCTGGGCTCCGAGGCTGCCAATTTCCACACTGCCTGCATTAATGGTCACTTCCGGCGATGTGGAAGTTAATAAGGCGGTAGTTTCCATCGCTGTACTCATCCCTGAATTGATGGCAAAGATGGATACATCAACCGTTTCACCCGGGTCGAGACGCCCGTTATTATTTCCTTCATAATCATTTATCACCATTTGCAGGGCTTTCAATTCCGGAGCATAAGCTTTCACCGTGATATAGCTGATCCAGTCTTCATCCCCGCCATCATTTGTTTCGAGCATGAACAGGATTGTAGTATTATCGGGTACATCATCTGCCACAGTAAAAGAAAAGGCATTCTCCAGCAAGAGTGTTTCACTGGCTGCGATAGCGGGGAAATCCACTGTATTGTCAGTAAATGTAATATACTCATTTTCTGTTGTTAACGTAGCTATACCTGCATTACTATTCATATTGCCCACATTTTTCAGGGTTAAATTCAGGACAATATTTTCACCATAATCCAGATTGCCATTACCATCTTCATCCACCACTGAAAAATCATCTTTAATAATGTAAGCTCCATCGGGAGGAATCACGGGAATTCGATTTTCGTAACGGTAATAATTAGTTTTTGTAATAACAATATCGATTATTGTACCGGGCAGCTGGAGGGGGATATTTAGTGTAGCCATACCCCCTTCACTGACAGCCGATGCGATAATTTCGCCTTCGTGTGTCAGGGCAATAAAAGCACCCTCTTCTACGGCCACAGTGAAGGTAGGTGCACCTGAAATCATGACATTATCATGGTTCACTGTAAGCTCTTGAGGAACTTCGGAATAGAGGGTAAGAAATGCATCACCATGATGATGAAAAAGGTTGTAGGTGGTTTCTTTAACGTCGCTGTTATAGGGCCATTGCGACTGTTGGAGGAAGTATTTTCCGGCAGCATTGCCAAATGCCGGTAACAAGCCTCTCTCCATGGGAGTTGACGAAAAGGAGGGAAGGAATTCGGGCCACATATTGTCAAACAAGCCCCAAACATAGGTGTCATTCACAAACGAATAGGATACTTCAGATGCCGCGATTAAACCAAGTGCACCATAAGTATGGCGGTGGAAAGCTTCCGTAAAACATTCGTTGTTCCAGTTGTATTTCCCGGTAAGGCAGTTGATAGAGAAAATAAAGGTTAGATCGGTATTGGTAGTACCGGGAATATTGGAATTGCTGTAATCAGGTTCACCCCATCCATTTTCACCGCCATGATCACGGTGTTGGAGGATAAATGCACCGTTGTTAATGGCCTGGTTGACCATATTGGCATTCCCACCGCTCCATCCACCCAGTTCAGCAGGCGATGCGGGTATATAGCCTAATCCTGATGGCCCAAAAACGTTCAGCACCATTTCGGTATTCAAAGCTGTTGACCACGGGTCGTTAAAGGGGTTCCCATCATAGACTGCATTGATGCGTACCGGGTTTTTACCCAATTCGTTTTTCATGAAACCCCCTACACTCTCGGAGCAGATTTGAAACCAGCGTTCGGTTTGCCAGCCGAGGGCGGTAATCGGGTGGTCATAAAAATCGGGATTAACCGGAGGATTTTTTTCATAATGAAGGAATTTATTGATCATAAGTTCCAGTTCACTGGCATTACGTGCTGTTATTCGGGCAAAAACTACATCCGGCATACTATTTCCGTTCACATCGGCATAAATATTATCCGACACACAGTAATCGTCCCATATCGGGGATACTACGCTGTTTGACCCGTCGGTTCCATAGTCGCCAAGCAGCAACACGGCTACCGGAGGTATATCCCATGTAGAATACGCATTATTTACAAACGATTCGATTGCGTTCACCGTATTGCCTCCGACTTCATCCAGCGTAAATACCTGAGTTTTAATTCCCTGTCGGTTACGGAACCTGGAGATGGTATCTGCCCAGGCAACAAAATCAGCCCCTGTGGGTGTAAGAATTACATATTCGTATCCTGTTTCGTCTTTAGATGTTTCAGTACTATAGCTGTAATCGGTTTTCGGAAGTAGCGATGAATTCAGCAGCATATCTCTGAGTATGGGATCCCAATAGCGGTTACGATATCGTGAATCTCCAAAAGTACCCGAGCCTCCTTCAAACGTGATTTCAATTTCCAGTTCACGAAGTACAATTAACTGATGGGTCACAGGATTGTAACGAAAGGGTGTTATCCCAAGGAGTACAACATCGACACCGCGGATAGTCGTCGGCTCAGAGAGGAGAACCGGCTCAGCGGGGTAGAAACTGTTATTTTGGTATACCTTCATGTCTTTCGCATAGAATAACGGCTCGTTGTCGGTATCAAGGGGTATACGGGGGGCAGGGGCGACCCGCATATCGGGGATTACCTCTTCCGTTTTGGAATGGATGGTTACTTTTGCCGTTGCTCCTTGCGGAACAGCAATATAATGGCTGATACCCGGAAGGTTAGGTTTGCCCTCATCGTTGGGAAGCAATGCTCCGGGGATCTGAATAGCGACCATCTCTTCACCTTTCACTTCAACAGGCGAAGCAAAGAAATCATGAAGGGAATAACGGAATGAAACTTCATTTGCGGTTTGACGCAGCAACGTTACGCCCGGTTCTCCTTTTGCCTGATCATAATGATACGTTTGCGACTGTCCGAAAACAGTGGCCGTTAGGCTCAAAAAGAACATCAATAAAAATATGTAACCATTTTTCATACTGCAATTATTTAGTTTTTAACAGGGGTATATAACTTCATGTTGTCTGATGGTATCAGTGTGTTTTTAGATACAATAAAGCAACATGTTCGTTTCATCAAAAATTTGTATTGGCCGTTAGTAAAGAATACAAATGGCACACCGTTCAAAAAAAAATTCTGGCGGCATACATTTATAATTTTGTAATTAATTGTTATTGTTTGCAATATATAAAATTTGAGTAAAAAACATTTATTTTTTTATGATATTTGATGAATGGCGGACTCCCGAAGA
>RZYD01000756.1 GCA_009930445.1 Bacteroidia bacterium
AATAATTGATGCTGTTTTTTATTCCTCTTCTATGCATTACCCGTTATTGTATACTACACAAGGGGTAGCCTTGGAACGCATCGAAGGAATTTCCAACACCTTAAAGTGGCACTCTGCTGGCGAACTTTGTCATTTTGGTACTCCCGGTTACCGCAACAGCCAGTATGTTTCGCCTGCGGCCTCCGATGCATTGCTCTCTGTTTTTCCCAAAACTATTATTCCAGATAACAATGGCGTTGACGATATCACGGTGATTACCCTTATGAATACCCTGGAATATGAGGCTGCTGATCTTATGATTTATGATAAAAATGGCTATAAAATCAAGGTACTTCATAACAACCTGCTATTATCGGCCTGCAACCGGGTGGTGTGGGATGGTCGTGACGCCGGAGGAAAAATTGTAACCTGTGGAATCTATGTTCTGATCGCTGATCTTCGCGACTGTAAAGGAAACAAAAAGAGAATCAGAACAACAATTGGTGTTGGGCTATGAAACAGATTATACGGGATTTTTTTCATCTTTTTTTTCCGGAAGTTTGTATGGCTTGTGGAAACAGTTTGTATCATGGTGAGAAAGTGCTTTGTACCCGATGTATGTTAAAGTTACCCCGTACGCATTTTCATCAGCATGCAGAAAATCCGGTTAGTCAGCTTTTTTGGGGCCGGGCGCCTATCGATTATGCCACTTCGTATTTTTATTTTCGAAAAAGCAGTCATGTCCAGCATTTGCTTCATCAGTTTAAATACAAGGGGAAAAAGGAGATTGGGATATTTTGCGGACAAATGTTGGGCAAGGCATTAATGGAATCATCGTTTTTTTGCGATGCTGATTTTTTAGTTCCAGTACCCTTACATCCCAAAAAACAGGCACAAAGGGGATACAATCAGAGCGAGGTTATTGCGCGCGGTATGGCAGGGCGCATGCATGCAGTAGTTGACGTCAATACACTCTACCGAAAAATCAACAGCACCACCCAAACCCGAAAGAGCCGCTACCAGCGGTTTGAGAATATGGATGGTATTTTTGGCCTAAAGGATGGCTATCATTTTGAAGGAAAACATGTTATACTGATCGACGATGTTGTTACTACCGGCAGTACCCTGGAATCGTGTACCTTAACACTTTTGCAGATTCCTGCTATTCGTGTCAGCATAGCTACTTTGGCCTGTGCGTTGCTTTAAGCA
>RZYD01000757.1 GCA_009930445.1 Bacteroidia bacterium
GAGCCCGATTTTAGAAAGAATGAATGCGAACTCACCCACTTGAAAAAGTGAAAAACCGGTAAGTAAAATTGTACGTGCAGGATATTTTAAAACAGCAACTGCTGCTGCTGCAATTCCAGTTTTCAATAGCAGTAATCCCAAAACAATCAGCATCACAATACCTGCATGATGGAGAAAAAAATGAAGGTTTAGCATCATCCCCACCGAGATAAAGAAGAAACTGGTAAATAACTCCCGAAAAGGAAGAATGATCGTGGTAGCCTGATGGCTATATTCTGATTCAGAGATTATCAGGCCCGCAAGAAAGGCTCCCAGTGCAAGCGAAAGGCCTGCTTCGTTGGTTAAAAAGGCTATCGCGAAACAAATTGTTATTGTCGTAAGCAGAAAAAGTTCCTTACTTCTGGTTTTTACAATAGCGTACATAAGTTTTGGTATCAAATAGCGCGCACTGAAAAAAGATACTCCTATAATTACAATAGATTTAAGCAAAAGAATGATAATACTCATCGTGATATTGGTCGACTGTCCGGCAAGGATTGGGGTAAACAGCATCATGGGAACTACAATAATATCCTGAAAAATCAATATTCCCAGTGCATTCCTGGCATGTGGTGAAGTTGTTTCATTTCTGTCCTGAAAAACTTTTAGTACAATTGCCGTACTCGACAAAGAGAAAAGAAAACCAACAAAAAGGGATTCATTCCAGGAAAGCCCCAGGAGGAAACAAATGGCTCCGGTGACTATAATGGTAAGGGCAACCTGAAGAAAACCACCAATAAAAACAGTTTTTTTTATGGATACCAGTTGTTTTATCGATAATTCCATGCCAATTACAAACAGAAGGAAAATGACTCCGATTTCAGAGATTGCATCAACTGTTTCCACTGCTTTGACCAAACTAAATCCAAAAGGACCAATAATAATTCCGGTAATCAGAAAACCAATAATGGACGGAATTTTAATACGTTGAAGAAGGAATACAATGACCACGGAAAAGGCCGACAGGATTAAGATATCTTGTAGCAGGTAATGGTGCATAGAATGAATTAAACGGTAAAAATAGTTTTATTTATGTTCTACCCAAATCAGATCTGCAGTGTTATAGCCGATACTTTCAGCAATTTTAAGGTATTTTTGCTTTATGTCCTCTGGAATAGTTGGATTGCGCGACAAAATCCAAAGATATTT